>CADCRJ010000252.1 GCA_902803735.1 uncultured Spirochaetaceae bacterium | reverse complement strand
CCCCGCAATGAATGCACGCTGCACAAAGGAAGCCTGCATATACATAAAAAAATCTTCTATAAAGCTACTCATTTTTGCCAGCCCCCGAACTCATTGAAAAAAATCTTTCGCCTGCAACGCTTTTCTTAAATTCATCTATAGTTCCAAAAAAGGGAGTTTTTCCCATGTAAAGAACCTTTGTCGCAAACCTAAACACGGCGGAAACATCATGTGTAATCATCATAACAGTCATTCCGTCCTTGTTTATGCTTTCTACAAGGGAATAAAATTCTTCGGTAACATGGGGGTCAAGACCTGCGACCGGCTCATCAAGGATTATCAGATTCTTTGCGGCACAAAGAGCACGGGCAAGAAGAACCCTCTGCTGCTGTCCGCCAGAAAGCTCTCGGTAACTGCGATTTGCAAGATGCAAAATGTCAAGTTTTTTAAGGAACGACAGAGCAAGTTCTTTCTGCTCCTTTCTGTAGAACGGGAACCAGCCCATTGTGTTCTGGCAGCCAGAAATTACAATTTCTCCAATCGTAGCAGGAAAATCCCTTTGGACAAGGGTCTGCTGAGGAAGATAGCCGATTCGCTTAGCCTCGTCCTTTCCGCCGCTGAACGTAACGGTACCGCTTTTTAGTTTTTCAAGTCCAAGAATGGTTTTGACCAGCGTTGACTTTCCAGCTCCGTTCTCACCAATAATGCAGAGATAATCTCCCTGCTCAAGCGAAAAAGTAACATCTTTTGCGATTATTGTCTGGTCGTAGCCAAGACAAAGATTTTCACATTTTATACAATTCATGCTCATAATATTTCACTTAGGTCGAATGTAGAGTTTTAGAAACTTCGTTTCAAAAAGTAAAATAAGAAGTTTCTGAGCTTTCAACAAAAACTCGATATTCGACCTTGAATTATAAGCATATAGTGAAAAAAATCAATATGAAAATGATTTTCATTTTTAAATAGCCATTAATCCCATGTAGCATGGCCATCGCCAGTTATCGGGATTTGAGAGCCTAAATAAGTGGGTTTGACCTTGAACATGACAAGAAAAAAAGTCTTTACCCTTGCAAGCATTTCACGCTGCTCCCACTTAGCTTTTAACAGAGGATGAAACCCATTAATCTCTGGGGCTTCGTAGGCGACGGCATTAAGACCTAGCTTTCTTGCAATATACAGGGAACGGTACAAATGAAACCTCTGCGTAACTATCACAGCATCTTTCACACAGAAAACATCCCTAGCCCTGTACATTGTTTCATAAGTAGAGAATCCTGCATGATCCATAAAAATAAGGCTCTCATCAACATTGTACATTTTTTTGATGTAAATTCTTGCGGCATTAACCTCGTCATAGTTTTTGCGTCCGTGATCACCAGAGACAAGCACCTTTTGAACCGTTCCGCGCTCAAGCAAATCCATACCGCCCGCAATTCTGTCCCTAAAAACAAAAGAAATCACATTGTCAGAATAAACCCTGGCACCAGGAACTATTGCTACATAGCGGGCTGGCACTTGAGAAATATCCCTGTAAATGAATTTTCTCGTATAATTTATCATATAGGCGTTTATTCCTACCACAAACAAAGCGACAAGAATAATGGCTGCAAGGCAAATGAAAAATACCTTCTTAAAAAAACTTTTACCCCTGAATTTCAACACATTGCCTCTTTTTTTCCCATTTTTCGTCCCTAAAATAAATTAGACCACCATAACCTATGTCAAAGTAACCTGACACATCATAATTCGGGTATTCCATAGGAACTGTAAGCCCATAGTTTTTTGAACCATACTGAAATTCGCAATAATAATGATCAGACCATGTACTGAGGGTCCTAGTGCAAGAGTCGCCAGGCATCAATCTATATTTAGGAAAAGAATCATCATGGCGTACATGAGTGATTACAATAATATCAGGAGCACGATTCTCCAAACGGACTGAATGAAAATAGCCGTTAACAACATTATCAACAGCCGCATCAGCAATCTCTTGGCAAGAAAAAAATACGCTTGAAGAGATAATGACAAAGATAATCAAAAACAATTTTTTCATAGCTTGCTTTATAATACACTTATAAAACAAGCTATTCAATAATCAGCAACGTATTAGGTCGAATGTCAAGTTTCAAAAAGTAAAATACGCAGAAAGCAACTCCCAGCGGGAACCCATCCCGAAAAAAAGGCTTCCGCGCTTCGCTTGTGCAGATT
>CADCRJ010000251.1 GCA_902803735.1 uncultured Spirochaetaceae bacterium | reverse complement strand
TATAACAATACCGTCGTAGTCGTAGGCGTTTACCTCAATGTCGTAGTAGCCTTCTGGAAGCTCGCCAGAATTTATGGTCTCGCCAGGAGTCCCGCGTACAACGGAGCGGGAGACACCGTTCTGCAAGAAAGTAGCCTCATAGAACTGAACCAAAAGCTCTGGGGAGTGGTGAGCCGCAAGTGACGAGTCGTCGCCAAGAGAACGCCTTGCGTTTGGTAAGGTCAAAGAAATGGACGATGCTCCTGTGTGCTTGTCCGACTCAAAAAGCTGTGCACAACTTGGAAGCAGGGAGACAATGAGACAATAAAATAAAACGACTATACAAATTAATGCTGTTTTTTTGCTTAAGCCTTTCATATATTCCTCCCTAAATTTTATACGATTTCTAAGAATTATTATAACATGAATTTTACATTTTTCAATAAACATGATAAAGAGACTTCTTCGCTTGATTTTAGGCGTTGTTAGCTATTCATTGACTAAAATATATGTTATAATAATGCCTAGTTTTGAGCGAGGCATACTATGGCTAATGAAGATAAAGTTAGGGTAAAATTCCCGATTAGTGCAAAGCTTATATTGATTATAGGTACTATAATCATTTTATCACTTGGAGTTATAACCCTTTTAGTCAGCTACTTCGTTACCTCTGATGTCCGCATAAAAGCCGAGAACAACAACTTTACGATTAATTCCCGTTCTGCCAACGTTGCCGAAAGTAACCTTACTTTGATTCGCTCAAACGTGTTCATGCTGCTTGACCTTCTGAGCCGCGTTGACGATGACGAGGAAGAGGTTCGCACGATGTCGCTTTTCTTTTCCCGTAACGCGCACATTGGAGCCGTAATCCTTTTGTCACAGAACGAAGGTTCCTATAAATATGACTCGCAGCTTATAAACACCAATTTTTTCATACAAGCGGACAACGTTGTTTCTGATATTGATGATTTTATGACGGCAGAGTCAGAGGTAGTCGATAAATCCTTCAAAGGCGAGGTTAATGTTCTGAATGCCTCTCCTTTCTTTGATTCAGCCTCAATCGCCTTTATCACTCCTTGGAACGACACGGGGCTTCCTCAGGTTGCAGTTGTAATTGCTTCGTCCGAGTTTTTGACTGAAAGTTTTGGAGCTGCGAGCACAAGTTCTTCGTTTATAGTGAATTCGTTTGGAGACCTTCTGGTTCATCCTGATTTTGAGCTTGTAAAGGCGAACGCGAATTTCTCGAATTATCCGCTGTTCCAGCAGATGGTCACGAACAATGACAACAACAGGCAGGTTCTGTTTGATGACGGCGAGGGCGTTGAATATTTTGGAGCGTACGAGAAGCTTTCGATTGGCGGGCTTGCCGTTATGACGATTGTTCCGTCTGCTATTATCTACGAGAGCGTAATAAATACAACAAAGCGAAACATTTACCTTACGATTGCGGTTCTTTGTATCGCAGTTTTATTCATTTGGATATATTCAAAGAGCATAAGCGTTCCGCTTGGCAAGCTTACGGCTGCAACGGAGGAGATTGAGCGCGGCAACTACAACGTGAGCATTCAGGCAAAATCCCATGACGAGCTTGCCGTGCTGTCTCATAGCTTTACGCAGATGAGCCGCGGTCTTGCCGAGAGGGAGCGTCTTAAGGACTCGTTCGGACGTTTTACCAACAAGGAGCTTGCTGAGAAAGCCATGAAAGGCGAGCTTGCCCTTGGAGGAGAGTCTAAGGTCGTGACCACTTTTTTCTCGGATATCCGCTCGTTTACGGCGATTTCTGAGAAGCTTACTCCTGATGAGGTCGTTGAGTTCCTGAACGCTTACATGACGCGAATGGTAAAGTGCGTAAACGCTACTCATGGCGTTGTAGATAAATTCATTGGCGATGCAATCATGGCTGTATGGGGAGCGCCGAACACGAGCGGAGACCCACGCAAGGATGCCCTTAACTGTATCTGTGCCGCCCTTATGATGCGTTCGGCTCTCTATGAGTTCAACAAGGGCAGGGGAGGCGACCACAAGCCTATTATCAAGATTGGCTGCGGAATCAATACTGGTCCTGTCATTGCGGGGCAGGTAGGTTCTGACGACCGAATGGAATATACTGTCATCGGCGACTCTGTAAACCTCGCTTCCCGAACGGAGGCTCTTAACAAGCCGTTTGGAACTGACATCCTGATTACAGAGAACACGTACAATCTCGTGCGTGATTATGTGGTTGTCGAAGAAATGCCGTCCGTCCATGTAAAGGGAAAGGCGGCTCCTATCAAAATGTTTGCTGTGGTGAATGTTCCTTCTGTCCGCGGAATTGCAGGAGCTGGCGAGAAAGGTCCAACCTCGATAGCTCAGGTAAGGCGGGTGCTCGGAATCCCGACTCCTGATTTGGCAAACGTCAATACTGATGAGGAAGAGAAGAAATATTCCTTTGGGGATAAGAAAAAATAAGCATAAGGGGCAAAGGAGCCTAAAATGAGAAGCAAATATCTGACAACAAACATTCTTATAGTTCTCCTTTGCGTTCTGGGAGCTACGCTCAGTATCTATAAATTTATTGAGAGCTTTAACATTACCCTTTCTAGGCAGAACGAAGAGCCTGTTGCCACCGTTTTGTTCAAATATAAGTCTGCACAGCGAAAATTCCGCGACAGGGAACTTTGGGACCGTCTGCACAAAGAGTCTCCTCTTTATAACGGCGATACAATCCGTACTGCTGAGGACAGCGAGGCTACAATCGCTTTCAAGGACGGCAACATCGTTGATATGCAGGAAAACTCAATGATTCAGATTCTCTTTTTAAAAGGAGAAGCCGTAGTTGAAGTCAATGACGGCGGTTTTACCGTTAATACAAAAAAATCCGACTCAGGTCTTAAAATCAAGGTTGGAGACAATACTCTTTCTCTTGATAAGGATTCTCAGATTTCAGGAACTGCCGTAAAAAGTTCCGAAAAAACGAACTTTCAAGTTATTGCGGGTAGTGTAGGAATCATCTCAAAAGATTCGTCTGAGATAAAAGTAATCGGGGAAGGAAAATCCGTCCTTATTTCTGATAAAGCCGAAGAAAAAATCGTGGAGCTTCCTGTCGTTTCTGTAATCAGCCCTGTTCCGAATGCAAAGATTCTTGATGTTTCGGAACTTGATATGGTTCCCGTGAACTTTAAGTGGCGTTCAGAACATTTCTCAGATGACGAGGTTTCTGTTCTTGAGATTAGCACATATAGGGATTTCTCTCTGCTTCTGGAGCAGAGAGAGCTTTCGCCTAAAGGGGAGCTTGTGGTGCCGCTTGCCGCAGGTTCATATTATTGGCGTATGTATCCAAAAACAGCAGGAGCAAAAGATTCGCAGGGCGGAAAATTCAAGGTTATTTCTGCAAAGAAGCCTGAGCTTGTTTCTCCTGCCGTAGACTCGCAGTTCTCGTTCCGCACAAAAATGCCGTCTGTCCGCTTTGCTTGGACAGACAATGAGTGGGCTACAGCCTATACACTTGAACTGTCTCGCACAGATTCGTTCAAAGAGATTGATTTCTCTGTTCAGGTGCCAGGAACTTCTTGTGTCGTTCCGTCTGTTGCAGAGGGAACTTGGTTCTGGCGAGTGAGACCGTTCTATGCGTTGAACGACATTGGTCTTGCTCCACCTTCTGACGTACATTCATTCATTGTCTCAAAATTCGGCGAGCTTCCGTCTCCTGTGCTTTTGCAGCCAGCCAGCGGAACCGCGTTGGACAAAAACTTCAAGAAGTCGCTCAGTTTCTCTTGGAAGGCAGATAGCGAGGCAAAGTCGTATGCGATTACAATTGCAAAGGACAGCAATTTTGAGAATGTCGTGCTTGCAGAGGAGACTTCTGCCAATTTTTATCAGCTTGACATTGCTTCTCGTCAGCTGGTAAACGGCGTGTATTACTGGCGTGTTACAGAAAGCGACGAGGAGGGTAATATCTCTCCTGTTAGCGAGACCCGCACTTTCTTGCTCTCAGAGATTGAGTTGGAGCAGAATCTTGTTTCTCCTGCCGACGGCTACAGTATTCTTGACTCAAAGCTTCAGGACGTGCGTTTCAGCTGGAAAATGAACTTTGAGGCGGCGGAGACCCGCTTCCAAGTTTCTGATACAAGCGATTTTACAACGCTTATCGTTGATGATGTGGTTCGCACAGAGAGTAAGACATTGGGAACGCTTCCAACTGGCTCTTACTTCTGGCGAATCCGTTCAGAGACGGAAGCCCGCTCGTTTGTGACGGAGCCGCGTGCGTTCTCGGTTATAGCTCAGTTCTCAGCTCCTAGAATTTTTTCTCCTCTTGACAGTAAGCTTGTCATAACGGACTCAACGCCTGTCAAGTTCGAGTGGGAGTCGTTGAGCGGAGCTGACATATATCACGTGAGAGTTTCCCGTGATGATGGTACTACAAATTCTGTCTTTGATATTGACACGTCGAACAATTTTATTCTCTCTGATTTGTCCGAGTGGAACAGCGGTAATTATTCTTTCTGCGTCTACGCGTCTGCGACAGAAACTTCTCTCTCTATGCGGCGGCCTGGCATGATGAGTGAGAAAACGTTCTCTGTGCGGCAACTAAGGCATATAAATCTGCACTCGCCTGATGTTATTGACGGCGTTTCTGCGATTGTTGAGCCGCAAAAGGTTTCTTGGTCTGCTGAGGAAAAGATTGTTGGCTCTCAATTTACCTTGTCTAAGGAATCGGACGGAGTTTCAAACCCGATTGTTACTGTCCAAAATCCGCCGTCAAGCGTACAGCTCCCAGTATTGGAGCCAGGAACCTACTATTGGACTGTCTCAGGCAAGACTGAGGACGGCTATGACGTAACTCCTAAAAAAGCGTCATCATTCAAAGTCTCTGCGATTACACCTCTTGCCCGCCCAGTTGCTGTATCGCCTGCTTCTGGCACGGAGTTCGGTCCGTCTTACCTCAAGAAATCCACCAAGGTTCGCATTTCTTGGGAGAAAGTACCTGATGCGACGGAGTATCTGTTTATCTTGCAGTCAGCCGATGGAAAATCTCTGGTAAGGGAAACTTTGAAGAAAACTGAGTTTACGATAAATCTTGCCAATTATGACGTTTCTAAATTTACTTGGATGGTAAAACCTAGTCAGTATCTGAAAAATGGTACTTTTGTGCGTACTGGCTCTGCGTTGACGGCAAGTTTCTCCGTGTTTGTGCCTGAAACGCCAGCCGTAGAATTTAATGATACTGGGGATTTGTATGGAAATTAAACGTTTTCTGAATGTTTTGCTTGTATTTACAGTTTTTTGCGTTTGCGTTTATTCTCAGTCGTATACCAGAACAACCGAAAATAATGAGGTTCTTTTTATTCAGAAACTAAGCTGGCACCCAATAGAAAATATTCGCTATTATTCGGTCGATGTTCAGCAGAAAACCGAGAACGGTTTTATCGACGTATACAGCACTAAGACCGAGGATAATTTTGTTGAGGTGTCCTTGTCAGCTGGTTCTTATAGATACAGGGTTACGGTGTTCAACTTGCTGGACAAGGTTGGCTCTCGTTCTGGCTGGCGTGAATTTGAGATATTGAAGGCCCAGCAGCCGACCGTTACTTCTGTTTCGCCTACTTTGTTCGCTGCTGATGAGACAATTTTTGTAACGGTTTTAGGCGAGTCTATCATGCCTGGTGCTGAGTATTTTCTTGTTGACGAAAACGGCGACAAATACGCAGGAACGGTTGTTTCTGGCGGTCAAAAGAATTCAGGGGCAAGAGTTCGCTTTGAGAGCATACAGGAAGAAGGCTCGTTTACCGTTGTCGTAACAAATCCTGGCGGTCTTTTTGCAAAAAGCGGCAAGATTAGCGTTTTTGTTCCTGTGTTTGAAGAAATTGCTGCGGAACTGCCTCCTGCTCCAGAAAAAAAGCCAGAGCCAGTCCAAAAAGCGGAGTCTGTCGTTGCACTTCCTGAGCCTGTGCCGGAACCTCTGCCACCTGCACCTGTTGTCGCAGAGATAATGCCTGCCGAGAGCGAGGAGCCTGCTGTTCCTGAGACAGAAGCCGCCGCAAGCGGTATTTTGCCTGTGCCGCCGTCTTATCTTACGAACCGTGACAATGTGAGCGACGGCTTAATTTATCGCGTTGACAGAAAAACTCGCGGAGTTGTCGTAAAAGGCTACGAGGGCGATAGCAAAAACGTTGTGATTCCGTCCGAGATTTCGGGCTATCCTGTTCTTTTTATAGGCGAGAAGGCGTTTAAAGGCTCTGCCGTTGAGTCTGTTGCATTGCCAGACGGCATAAAAAGTATCGGCTCGTATGCGTTCAAGGACTGCGAAAGCCTTTCAAAGATTAATATTCCTTCTTCCGTAAATTATATCGGCAGCGAGTCGTTTACGAATTCCCCTCTGACAGAGGCTGTTGCCGCCGATGATTTGGGCTTTGTTTGGTACGAGAGCCACAATGCTTTTTATAATACGTCTCCGTCAAAGGAATTCCAGCGTAATATTTACGCTTCGAGCTACAAAAGCGGATTTGGGAAAAACGATTGCTTGGAGGAAATCTTACGCGAGGAACGCGAAAAAGAAGCCGCTTGGATTGCATTTGCGGCACAAGAGCACGTTTCTGGTGATTATGTCTACAATTTTGACCCTAAAACGCTTGGTGCGTGTATTCTTGTCTATAACGGAGCGGAGTCTGATTTAGTGATTCCAGCGGAATTGGACGGTCACAGAGTTGTTGCCGTTAGCGAGCACGTTTTTGAGGGGAAGCCGATTAAATCCGTGGAATTCCCTGATGACTTTGAGACGATTGGCTCGTGTGCGTTCAAAAATTGCAAGCATCTTACAAATGTTGATTTGCCTCAGAGCCTTGATTTTATTGGGCATGAAGCTTTTTATGGCTGTCCGCTCACAAATGCGACAGCATCTCCTTCGCTTACAAGGCTTAGGTCTGTTGGCGGCAATGCTTTTGCTAAGTCCAAGCCTCCGCTTGATTTCTGCGAGCAGATGATGCTTTGCGGCTACCGTACAGGATTTGGCACTTATTATGAAAATGCCCTTAAGCAGAGGCTTTCTGACGAGATTGCCTTTGAAAAGAGAGAGAATGCAAGAAGGGCTAAGCTTGCTGCTGAAAAGCACGTTTCTGGCGAGTATGAGTATCATCTGAATGAAGACAAGAAAACTGGAGTCGTCACGGCTGTCGTTACGGCTTATTTAGGCGGCTCCAATGAGATTAGTATCCCTAATACAATAGATAGTTATCCAGTCTCAGCAATCGGCAAGAACGCGTTCAAGGAAATGCCATTAAGAATGGTCTTTATTCCAGAGGGCGTTAATAAGATTGAAAGCGGTGCGTTCAAAAATTGCTACGACCTTAACGAAGTTCATTTTTCGTCAACTGTAAGCTATATAGGCTCTTATGCCTTTTACAAGTGTCCGCTCAAAAAATCTACCGCAGTAGGACAATGGAGACGACTTTCGTATGTAGGAGAAGGTGCTTTCGCATATACCGCCCCGCCAAAGAGCGTTCTTAGCAGTGTTGCTTATCGCGGGTATTTGTTTAGTGCAACAAAGGGCAGGACTGACTATTGATTAAAAATCTATTATTTGCTAGTATTTAGTCATGTTTTATTTCGCACTACTACTACTATCGGTTTTTCTCACAAACAGCTGAAAGCGAGGCAGTAGTGTTATTTTTATAGTACATTGCAGAACCTGTTGCTTTTAGCGGCAGGTTCTTTTTTTTGAACTCTGCAAAAGCGCGGTTCTATAAAAGGGGTAAATATATGAATGTGAAAAAGTACAGACCTTGGGGTGCCGTTCCTATCGCTAAGCGAACTTGGCCGGAACGACATATTGAAAAAGCTCCTGTATGGTGTTCCGTTGACCTTCGTGACGGAAATCAGGCACTTATTGACCCGATGGGGATTGAGACAAAAATCCGCTTCTTTGAGCTGCTTGTAAAACTTGGGTTTAAGGAAATCGAAGTCGGCTTCCCATCTGCCAGCGACACGGAGTTTGATTTTATCCGCCGTCTTATCGAAGAAGATAAGATTCCTGACGATGTGACCATTCAAGTTTTGTGCCAGGCTCGCGAAAAGCTTGTTCGCCGTACAATGGACTGTATAAAAGGTGCTCCGCGCGTTATTTTCCACATATATAACTCAACTTCTCCTGCACAGAGAAAATACACTTTCAACAAAAGCAAGGAAGAAATCATTAAGATTGCCGTTGATGGCGTACGTTGCATAAAGGACTGCATGAAAGATTTGAGCGAAGAAGAGCGAAGTCGCATTCGCCTTGAATACTCGCCAGAAAGCTTCAGCATGACAGAAATTGACTACGCAATTGAAATTTGCGAGGCTGTTGGCAAAGAATGGGGCTACAGCAAAGACAATAAGATAATCTACAATCTGCCTACAACAGTCGAGTGCTACACTCCTAATGTCTACGCAGATAGCATTGAGTATTTTGCCTCTAAAATCACAGACCGCGAGAATGTGATTATTTCAACTCACTGCCACAACGACCGCGGTACAGGCGTCGCATCTTGCGAGCTTGGTCTTCTTGCTGGAGCTGACCGTGTAGAAGGCTGCTTGTTCGGCAACGGTGAGCGAACAGGAAACCTTGACATTGTTAACGTTGCCCTGAATATGCTTAGCGAAGGCGTTGACCCTGAGCTTGATTTGTCAAATCTCCCTGACATCGCTGACCAGTACATGGAATTCACAAAAATGGAGATAAATCCTAGAACGCCTTATGCAGGAGGACTTGCTTACACAGCTCTTTCTGGCGGTCATCAGGATGCAATCGCAAAAGGTCTTGCAGCCCGTGAGAAAATGGGTGCAGACGAGATTTGGGACGTTCCATATCTTCTCATTGACCCGCATGACATCGGGCGCAAGTACGAGGGTATTATCAGAATCAACAGCCAGAGCGGTAAGGGTGGCTCTTCGTTCATTCTTGAGCACAACTATGGGTATGCGATTCCAAAGGCAATGCAGCCTGCTATCGGAAACCTTATCAAAGTTGCGAGCGACAAAGCCCAGCGTGAGCTTCAGCCAGAAGAGATTCTCGGCTTCTTTGAGAAGCAGTGGCTTAACACAAAGTCTCCTCTTGAAATCGTTGATTTGGCAAGTACCCAGCTTGAAGGAAACAAGGCTTCTGGAGCTGCCGAGCATGTTTCTTGCCGTGCCGTCGTAAAATGGAACGGCGAGCAGACTAGCATTGGTGGTACAGGAAACGGTCCTTTGGACTCGTTCGTTGCGGCTTTGAGCACGACTCCAGCACCTAAGTTCAATATTACGGCATTCCATGAGCACTCAGTAGGACAGGGAAGCGACACTTGTGCCGTAGCTTACGTTCAGATTACTACAGAAAGCAATCAGCAGTTCTGGGGTGTCGGAAAATCTTCTAACGTAGGAAGAGCAGGTATTGAAGCCGTTGTCTCGGCGATAAACCAGATAAAGTAAAAGAAAAAGGTCGGAGCATTCAACGAATGTTCCGACCCCAAAGGAGAGGAGGATGCAGAAAACAGATGAAATATAAATGTCATCTGCAAAAAACTGCAGTGATTGTTATGAAAAAACACCAAGCAACGCTTTTAGCATTTCGCTCTTGCAATCACAGAATAAACAGTAGAAGCACCGTTTAAAATAGGATAGTGCATAATTTTTAGTTTAACAAGAATTCTTTTAAAAATAACGGTTTTTTAGAATTTCTAATCGTTATCATAACATCGTAACATTTCCGTTTTTCATTTATTATATATATATTATGAAAGTAAGAAAGTTCATATTATTTTTTTGTTTTTTAATTCACCCTTTCTTTTTGTTTTCACAGAAGACTGATGTTGACGGGCTTTATCGCTATACGCTTCCAAATGGACTGGAGCTTTTTGTTGCTGAAAACAACTCCGCCCCTCTTGCATATATAGAGATTGCCGTAAGAACAGGAGCCGTATCCCAGAATCCTCAGACGGCTGGTTTGTTCCATTTGTACGAGCACATGATGTTCAAGGGCAACGCCCACTACGACAATCAGCAGGAAGTGACGGACGCACTCAATAAAATGGGCGTAGGCGAGTGGAACGGCTCAACAGGAATTGACCGCGTCAATTATTATTTTACAATACCTTCAAACCTCGTAAAGGATGGGCTTGAATTCTGGTCTTATGCCGTTCGTACCCCAAAAATGGACGAGAAAGAGCTTGAGAACGAAAAGGGCGTTGTTCTTTCTGAGATAAATGGCAACTTTACTAATCCTGGTACAATCCTTTTTGCGGGCTTGTCAAAAAATCTTTTTGCAGAAAGCCCATGGCGGCTGGACTCAAGCGGAAATCCAGATGCTGTGCGTAATGCAACTGTGGCTCAGCTAAAACAAATTCAGAGCGAGTATTATGTTCCTAACAATTCTGCTATTTTTGTCGGCGGGGATGTGCACCATGAGCAAATTTACAAATATGTAAAGAAGATTTATGGTGACTGGAAGCCTTCTAATAAAGTTCCTTTTGCGGCTCCTCCATCACAGGCTCCTTTCTCAAAGGATGTAAAATATATTTATAAGAATCCTGGAACTTCCAAAGATTTTGTTTCTTTGAGCTATTATTTGCGTGGTCCAGATGGTGAGTCTGATTCGGATATTACATATAGTGCTGATGTCTGGAGCTTTTTCCTTGATGACCCAGAGGGAATTTTCGTAAGAACATTTACAGACGAAAAAACGCTTGAAATCCCTGACCCAGACTATATCGGTGGCTCTTACTACACACGCAGGGCAAGCGGCATAATCGGTATGTATGCGGCAATGCTGAACACACCCGTGTCCACGCCGCTTGAAAAATCCGAGAAATTTATGAGCCTTGTGCATAACCAGCTCGCAAAAAAAATGCTGGAAAGCAAAAAAGACTTTTCTGCGGAGAATATACGGCTTGCGGAGACAAAGATGCAGGATTCCAAAATTTACAAAATGGAAACTGCTGCAGGAATCCTCTCTGATTTGTCTGCTGTATGGGCATCTTGTGGCTCTGATTATTATTTCAATTATGAGAAGAATATTTCGGCTGTTTCTGAGGATGATATAAAATCCTTTGTAAATGACTACATCAACAACAAGAGCGGTATAGTCATAGTTTCCTTGAATCCTGATGTTTATGAGAAGTACAAGGATTCGTTCTTAAAAGCCGGTTATCTTGAGATGACTTCTGAAAATTCATTTTGGTGGAGAAAGGATTAATGAAAAAGTTTTGTTTTGCAGCTGTCGCAATTTACTGTATTCTTATAATTTCTTGTGCTTCAACCTTTAATGGTGAGCCTTATTATGATGACAATATTGGTGATTTTGCAGAGATGTCGCTTTCAAACGGTATTCCCGTAGTTTTTAAGAAAAACAGCAACAGCAAAATCTGTGCGTTTAGGATGTTGTTTGACGGTGGCGTTGCTTTGTACCCAGAGAACAAAAGTGGGCTTGATGCCGTGACTTTTGACCTTATGCTACATGGAAGCAAAAAATACCCTTATTCAAAAATGCAGCAGATGGGCTACCAGAAGACATTCTCTGTTTCGTCTTCTTCTGGCAAGGATTATTCTGTTGCGAGTTTTAACTGTATTCAAAGGGATTTTGATGAGGTTCTTGATTTGTTTGCAGACAGCATTATGAATCCTCTTTTGCAGGAAAGCGATTTTAAGCAGATTATGACAGATAATGCCTCTGCTATCCAGAGACGGCTTTCAGACCCTTCTAGCGTGCTCGGTCTGGAGATTTCAAAGGCTATTTATAGTGGGCATCCTTATAAGACATCTGCGGCTGTAAATGAGAAATCTTTGAATTCAATTTCCCTTGCTGATGTAAAGAAAAATCACGAGGTTCTGCTCGATTCTTCAAGAATTAAGTTTGTTGTTGTCGGAAACATTGATAAAACGGAGCGTGAGAGAATAATCTCGCTCCTTGAATCTTATTTTGGAAGTATAGCACATGGCGGCTACTCTAAGCCTGATGTTCCTGTTGTAAGTGCCATCAAGGGAGCTAATTACGGCTCGTGTGAGCAAGCCGGCGAGACGGGTTATGTCGCAGGAATTTTCAATATACCAAACAGGGATGATGATGAGTATTTTGCTTTTGCCCTTGCTTCAATGTACTTGGATGATATTTTGTTCTCAGAAGTTCGAGAGAAGAACAGCGCAGTTTATTCAATTGGTACAGGCGTTGTTGGCGGCAAGAATCTTCTCGGTGTTCTTTCTGTGTACAAGGCGACCGAGCAAGAAAATTTAAAGAACATGATACAAAATGCGATAAAACAGTTCCCGTCCGACAAAGAAGTTGAGAGAAAACTTTCTGAGTATAAGAACAAGTACATAACGTCTATATTTGAGTCTTCACAAAATGCTTCTGGCATTGCTGCGAATATCATAACAAGCCTTGAATATTATGGGGCTGCGACTCAGTACTTGCACCGTAGTGCTAGGGTTCAAGCCGTGCAATGGCAGAATGTTGTGTCTGCTTACAAAAAATATTTGCAGCCGATTGCGACCGAAGATTGTGCTTGCTGGGTTGTTGTGAGTGGCAGCGATTCTGCAAAAAAGTTTAAGTTTGATTAAGTCTACGGCTAAAACAAAAAAGCACTTCAAAATGAAGTGCTTTTTTGTTTATGAAAGCTTGTTGTAGTCGAATCTGTCTGGTGGTAAATCAACGACGCTGTTAAACAATTCCTCTGAAAGGAAGCGTAATATATACGCCCTTATTTCTTTTATGCTTGTTTCCCAGCCTTCTATACGAAGCATACCGATAACAAGATAATCTCCCTTGTTCGGTTTTATTGCGTAAACTTCAAAGTATATTGGAACTTGTTTTGTTCCAAGGGCAACCTTTGCGTTGTCTATGGTTTTTCCATTGTGCAATGCAGAGATTTTGGATGCAGGCACACTAATTGCAATACTTGCACAGCTTATATCAACAATCTTGAACTTGTGCATGGTATTAGCATCAAGCCAGTATACTTCAGCCGTGCTATCATTGTAGCAGAACGCACGGACAAATTTTCGCACACCTTTTGCGTTGTGCGTTTCGAGCTGTTTTTGAACGTGAGCGAGGAGAGCGTCATCCTTCAAATCTAGAGCAAAGCCTGCTGTTACGACAGAAACGCCCTGCTTAAAATTATCAAGGTCCTTTTCATGTATTTTATTTGAGATAATACCAACGCTTACCTGTTTGAGCCTTGAATCCTGTGCAAAAGTCAAAAGATAATTTCTCCATGTATGAAGCGAGAGGGAAACATCTGGATTTATAAAGCAAATTGAATTAGGATTCTTAATCAGAATATTTTTTAAAATCTTATAATCGAGTATAGTATATACTTCATATTCTGAATTAATAAGTTTTTCTATTACCGTCGATTGTGTTTGGAATGTAGGATTTACAAAAAAAATTTTTTTACCAGAGAATGAAGATTCGTTTGTTTCTGACATAATAACTCCTAGTTATATTATATAATGGATGTTATTCTAATGCAATATTTTTTTCTGGAGCTCTGTTATGGAAGATAAATTTGATTCGTTGTCGCCGTCTGAATGTGGTTATTTTGAGAATAAAATTTCAATGAGCGAGGCATATCTTTTTCCTACAAAAGAAGTTGCTTTTGAAATCTTTGGAAGAAGAAGTCAAAAAGCTGCGTTTGATTTTTTTCTCGCACAAGGCTTTAGGCGCAACGGCAGAATAATATACAGGGAAACTTGCCCTCATTGTCAAAAATGCGTTCCAATTCGTATCCGCATTGATGACTTTTGTTTTTCAAAAAGCCAAAGAAGCCTTATTCGCAAAAATAGCGATGTGACTGTTACCGTAACGTTTAATCAGCAGGATTTTGCGACACCAGAGAAAGTTGCTCTGATGAAAAAGTATAACTTGCGCCATGAGCCAGATAAAAAGGAGACTGATTCTGAAGTGCGGTTCCTGCTGCTTTCTATGAATGGTCTTGTGGATTTGGATGATACCATAAACGAAGAGCCTGTTTTCAATGGTGTTATGAACATGGAGTACCGATTGGAGGGGAAGCTTATAGGCTGTGGAATTGTTGATATAGGCAACGATTCTCTGTCATCGAATTATTTTTATTATGATACTGATTCTGATATTATGAAGAGAAGCTTAGGAACATTCTCTATATTGCAAGAAATAAAGTATTGTATGGAAAATGATTTTGAGTTTTATTATCTTGGATATTACATAGCGGACTGCAAGAAAATGAGCTACAAAGCAAGGTTCAAGCCACATGAGACACGAGACCTTGAAACAGCCTGCTGGACAAGGTGCGATTAAAAGAAGGCTTGTGAAGAGAACTCCTTTTCACAAGCCTTTTTTTGTTTTTATTCCCAGCCAAATGTTGCTGGAGGTTTGTTCGTTGCATCAAAATACAACGCGTCAACAAATGGTAAGGCTGCTATTTTCTGAACGATTGCATTCATTACCTCTTTTGGCAGCAATGCAAAGCGAGCTGTCATTACATCTTCTGAGCATACAGGGCGCAGAACAAAGCTTGCCCTGTCTTTTGACGTTGCGTAAGGCAAGTCAATCGTAAGATGCTGGAAAATCTCGTTGTAAAGACCTGTTTTGTGCAGTTCTTCAAGAACGATGTTATCAACTTCTCTCAGCTGGTCAAGGCGTTTTTTGTCGCAGTAACCTTCTTGAATTTTCATGTCTCTGTCAGCAACACCTGGCTTTTGATAAAGCTTTATAACAGTGCGGTTTATGTATGTGCTGTTGTTTGTTATGTAGCTGGAAGCAGCTTCAATTTTCTCGCGTTTTTCAGGTACGTGATAAAAACCTCCGTCCTCCTGCTCAAATGCGAGACATGCAGGGAATCTGTATGTGCGGAAGTCTCCCTGTACGCCTACAGAACGGACTGGCAATACGCTGCGTTTGAGTGAAGCTGCACATTTTGGACAGAACTGGTCTATTGTGAGGGAGTCAAGCTCAGCCTGTGCTTTTGCAAGCTCGTCCTTGTCCTGCTCTGACTGTGTTCCTGTGCTGCAAAGAACATTGATTGAAAGTCCAGGGCCTGGGAATGGATGTCTCATAACAAGAGCGTCTGCAAGTCCTATTTTCTTACCGATTTTACGAACCTCATCTTTATAAAGGTCTTTTAGCGGCTCGATTATCATTCCTGCGGCAATGAGTTTTTGTATGCCGTCAACTCGGTTATGATGAGTTTTTATAGTCTTCGAGTTCTTTGTTCCGCCTGACTCGATGATATCTGGGTACAAAGTTCCTTGTGCAAGCATCCATTTTGACTCGTCTAGCTTTTGCTTTGCTACTACTTCGTTTCTGACCGTGATAAAGTTCTCGCCTACAGCCATTCGCTTCTTCTGCGGGTCTGTAAGTCCCTTTATTGCATTCAGGAAGCTCTCGCTTGCGTCCTCAACGATGAAGTTTGAGAAACCGTGCTCTTTGTAAGCATTCGCAACGTTCGCGCTCTCATTCTTGCGCATAAAGCCGTTGTCAATATGCAATCCAAGAACCCTGTCTTGTCCCAGAGCTTTGTTGAGCAATGCGAACGCAACTGTTGAGTCAACGCCGCCGCTCAAAAAGAGAAGCACGTTCTTGTCTTTTGCATCGTGCTTGATATTTTCAAGTATGACTTGAAGAACCGTATCATCGTCCCAGTTTTTCTCCATACCGCAGAACTCGGCAAAGTTCTGGAAAATCTTGTTTCCGCACGGTGTGTCTTTTACTTCGCAATGGCATTGCAGGCTGAATCTTTTTTTTGCTAGATTCTGAGTTGCGGCAAAAGGACAGTCCTTTGTAGAGCCTACAACCTCAAAGCCTTCGCCGAGCTGGAGAACGCCGTCCTGATGGCTCATCCATACTTGCTGAACAGGCTCAATGTCCTTGAAAAGTGGTGATTTTACTTCTGGATTTAGATTTAGAGTGGCAAAACCGAATTCTCCGACCTCAGCCTTGCCGACTTTGCCGTTATATCCGATCTGTACGATGTAGTGTCCGTAGCAAAGACCAAGAATTGGAATATCCAATGTGAGAATCTGCGAATTGAATTCTGGAATTTTTTCGTCATAAACAGAAGCTGGACCGCCTGAAAAAACAATTCCCTTGCAGTCAGCAAAAACTGACAAATCGGCAGAGGGAAGGGCAATTTCTGAATAATAGCCAAGTGCACGGAATCTTTTTGCAATAAGATGCGCATACTGCGAGCCAAAATCAAGAACTACGATTTTTGAACGTGACATATTAACTCCTGGTTTATTTGCTACATTTGTTGTTATAACTTGCTTTTACAAAGTCGCGGAACAATGGACCCGCTTTGTTTGGACGGCTCTTGAATTCAGGGTGGAACTGACCGCCGAGCATCCACGGATGGTTCGGAACCTCTACGATTTCAACCAAATCTCGCTCTGGGTTTACGCCGGCAATGATAAGACCTGCTTTTTTAAGGTCTTCGCGATAGACATTGTTGAACTCGTAACGATGTCTGTGTCGCTCCCAGATAGTCTTTGTTCCGTATGCTTTTTCTGTGAGCGTTCCTGGAGCGACTGTGCACTCGAATTTTCCGAGACGGAGGGTTCCGCCCAAAATCTTGCCGTTCTGGTCTGGCATAAGGTCTATTACTGGATGAGTCGTTTCCTTGTTCATTTCTGTGGAATGAGCGTCCGCCCAGCCAAGTACGTGCCTAGCGTATTCGATTACGATAATCTGCATTCCGAGACAGATTCCAAAATATGGTATGTTGTTCGTTCTTGCATATTTTGCGGCATTTATCATGCCCTCGATTCCTCTCGTTCCGAATCCGCCAGGAACAATGATGCCGTCAGCGTGCTTCAGTCGTTCAACAGTTGATTCGTCGTCTTTCAAATCTTCTGCGTCAACCCAGTCGAGGTCAATTGAAAGCTCGTTCGCAATGCCGCCGTGAATAAGGCTTTCCACAACAGAAAGATAAGCGTCATGTAAATCCACGTATTTTCCGACAAGTGCAATCTTTACGCTATCCTTTGGATTATGGAAAACATCAACCATCTTTGCCCATTCGGAAAGTTCTGTTGGAGGAGTCTCAAGACCAAGAACTTTGCAGACCGCATCTCCGATGTGTTCCTTTTCAAGCTGCATTGGAACTTCGTAGATTGAGCGAGCCGTAGTGTTCTGGATTACGCAGTCGCTGTCAACGTTGCAGAACAAAGCGAGCTTTTCGCGCGTAACCTTGTCAATGAGAACGTCACATCTAAGCATAAGGATGTTCGGCTGGATTCCTAGCTCCTGTAATTCTTTTACTGAGTGCTGAGTCGGTTTTGTCTTGATTTCGTGTGCTTTGTTCATGTAAGGAACAAGCGTAAGGTGTATGTAGCAGCAGTTTTCCTCGCCAACCTGATATTTTATCTGGCGTATTGCCTCGATAAATGGCAGCGATTCAATGTCTCCTACTGTGCCACCAATTTCTGTTATGATTACGTCTGCATTTGTCTCTGTCGTCGAGAGAAGCATACGGCGAAGGATTTCTTCTGTAATGTTCGGAATTACCTGTACTGTTCCGCCGTTGTAACCGCCCTCGCGCTCTCGCTGGAGGACAGTCATATAAACGCGACCGCTCGTAGTGTTGGAGCTCTGGCTCAAAGTTGCATCTGTAAAACGCTCGTAGTGACCAAGGTCAAGGTCTGTCTCGGCTCCGTCATCTGTGACGAAAACTTCACCATGTTGAAACGGGTTCATTGTTCCCGGGTCAATGTTCAGATAAGGGTCAAATTTCTGGTTTACTACTTTTAATCCTCTGCTCTTAAGAATCAGCCCGATTGAAGCTGCCGCAATTCCTTTTCCTAATCCAGAAACGACTCCACCCGTAATGAAAATGTACTTTGCCATAGTTCCTCTTGTCACATAAAAACAAAAAAGACAGAATTTTAAATTCTGTCCCTTCAAGATTTAGTGCCTGTTTCAAAAGTCCTTGCCATTTGAAATAGACCCTCAAAAACTCGTTTTGTTCGCTTTTAGAACGATACGTTACGGTTTTTGAGAAAATTTGGAAAAATCTAACGGTTTGCTGGAAAAATCAGCAAAATCATCTGAATTTTGAATTTTCCACTATAATTTACACATTATAAAATAAATCAAAATATTCGTCCATACGAGAGTTTGCATTTACGGGTACTTTAATATATAATCTTCCTATGAAAAATTTATTATTATTGGCAGTTTTAAGTGCTTTTCTGCTTGCATCTTGTGCAACAAAACCTAAAAAAGCCCAGATAGCGAATCCTTTTGTTGATTGCAAAACTTTGGCGGAGGGATGTCAGCTTGCTGGGTATCAGTTTGCGGTTCCAGAGCGTATAAATGATTATGTTATGACCGATGTCCGCGCAATTACTGGTAATTTTCTGGAAATAATCTATAGAATCCCTGGAGATAAGAGTGACGAGGTTCGTCTTCGCAAGGCGTATATGATGGACGATGCCAGCGGAGATTACAGGAATTTTCAGCTTGTGAAAGGCATTTCTGTGAGTGGCAAGAAAGTTCTGCTAAAAGGTGAGCCGAACTGTTTTCATGTGGCAATCTGGACTCATGGCAAGTATGGCTATGCAGTCAATGCTCAAAAGGGGTTGCCGGAAGAGCTTATGCAAGCCCTTGCTGCGACTGTTGACTAGGAGGTTCTCATGGATTTTGTTGTTCATCTAATAGTGCGTTATGCACCTTGGTTCTGGCTAGGTGTATGCATCCTGCTTGCAGCGATTGAGGCTCTTACATACTCGCTCACGACAATTTGGTTCGCTTTTGGTGCACTTGTCGTTGTTTTTGTCTCGATGTTCGACGTGCCTACAAATGTTCAGGTCATTGTGTTTGCCGTTGTTTCCTTGATTCTGTTTATTTGGACTCGCCCAATTGCCTCTAAGATTATCAGCCAGAGAAAGCAGCCGTTAAGCAGCAATAGCATAATAGGGCGAGTAGCTCCTGTTCTGGAGGTAATCTCGGATGTGGAGAAAGGTACCCTCCGCGTTAACGGCATTGAGTGGATGGCTCGCTCTATTGATGAGAGCGTCATACAGGTTGGGGAGCTTTGTGAGATTATGGGGATAGAGGGGGCTACGGCGCTTGTTCAGCGTTATGTGCCTCCTGCTGATTTATAGGTTCTGGGAAACACCGCGCAAGGTCGCGCAAAGCCGCGCAAAGCCGCTAATGCGGAGTTTTTATAGGAGGTTTTATGATTCTTATCGCTGTATGTATTGTTGTTGGTATGATTCTCATCATAACCAATATCCGCGTCGTATCGCAGTCGCACGCTTGCATTATTGAGCGTCTTGGAACTTACGTAACGACATGGGAAACTGGGCTTCATGTTAAGCTGCCTTTTCTTGACCGTGTTGCAAACCATGTTTCATTAAAGGAAAAAGTCCTTGACTTTCCTCCACAGCCTGTTATTACAAAGGATAACGTAACGATGAAAATTGATACGGTTGTTTATATGCAGATAACAGACCCAAAATTATACACATATGGCGTTGAGAATCCTATGCTCGCAATAGAGAATCTTAGTGCGACGACTTTGCGTAATATCATTGGTGAGCTTGACTTGGACGCAACGCTTACCAGCCGCGACGTAATAAACACAAAAATGCGCTCGATTCTTGACGAAGCCACCGACCCATGGGGAATAAAGGTTAACCGCGTTGAGGTTAAGAACATTATGCCTCCAGAAGCAATCCGCGAAGCGATGGAAAAACAGATGCGTGCTGAACGCGAAAGGCGAGAGAAAATCCTTATCGCAGAAGGTCAGAAAGAGTCCGAAGTTCTTGTCGCTCAAGGAAAAAAGCAGGCTAAAATCCTTGAAGCCGAGGCTCACAAGCAGTCGCTGATTCTTCAGGCAGAAGCTGAGAAAGAGGCGAAAATCCGCAAGGCGGAAGGTGAGGCACAGGCTATCCGAGAAGTTCAGCAGGCAACTGCCGACGGTCTTAAAATGATTAAGGAAGCAGGTGCTGACGACGCTGTAATCAAGCTCCGAAGCCTTGAGACAATGGAAAAAGCCGCAGACGGTCAGTCTACAAAGATTATCGTTCCTGCTGATTTCCAGAACCTTGCCGGCGTGGTTTCAGCATTGTCTGAGATTGCAAGAAAATAGGTATTCGCAGACCTGTGCGGGTGAGAATGTTACCTCACAGGTCTTGCAATGTATTTTTGAAATTGGCTCAGAATATTTTCTGATATTTCTGGGGTTCTCTTTGCTATTCTGTGGAACGTTTTTGAGCTGATTCGTGCTATTTGGGCATCACCCTTTGCTTTTGTGAGCTTTCGCTTTGGAACGCTCAGAAGACATTCAACATCACCAAAAAAGCAGCCTTTTGTCAGGATTTCGCTCTCATTTGAATCTTCTGCTTTTCGTTCGATTTCACCGCTTAACACAATATAAACGTCGTTGTCATTTGAGCCTGGAGCATAGACAATATCACCGTTGCTCAGGCGGATAATCTCCATATTGTGCCGTATGAAAAAATCTGGCTGAATCATAATCTTTTTTATTATTTTGGAAATAAAACTGTTGTCCTGCTTTTTGGGCATTAGATAAAGCTCCGTAATCAGCACGTCCTCAAAAAATTGCAATGCATACACGAACTGTGCAAAGTACAGAAAAATCACAAAAAAGAAGAAAATGTCCATGAATGTTATGATTACTTGGTCAAGAACGCCGTAAATCATGCTGTATCGCTTTGTGTTCAAAAAAAGGTGCATTATTTTGTGAAGCACGCAGAAAGAAAGTGTACATAAAATGCCAGAGAACGCACATAGTTTCTTTGCTGGATGAGTTCCTGGTGCTGTTCGGAACACGACGTTTATAATTGCAAAGAGCAACAGATAAGGCAGGTAGTTAAATGACCACATGGACAGTACTTTATTCAAGATTTGAAGTACTGCTGGAAATTTGTCGAGCAAAGGAATCTTTGAGACTGCCCTGAGGGAGCCGTATGTAAAAATCAAGCCTGCCGTAACGCATATTGTAAGGACTTCGATGAAAAATGTAGCAATCTGGGTGATTACGGCTTTTCTTGTGACTTGCCTGTGAAAAATCGCTAGAAATGAATCTAATATAGAAGCAAATGCTCGGCGAGCCATCCACAAAATGAAGAATACGAGCACAATCTGGTGCACGTTAAAAAATCCGAAGCCTTGAAGTGCCTTGATTGCGTATTCGGTTGAAAAATACTGCTGTATTTCTGGTATTGACTCAATAAAAGTGCGTATTGTCTCCTGCGAGGCGTGTAGAATCTGCACAAGAATGAGAATTATGAGCATGAATACAGGGATTACAGAGAACAGGAAGCTGAAAGAGCAGGCTCCTGCATAGGAAAGAAGCTTGTTCCTAAGAAACAGCTTTGTTGTCAGAAATATAGTTTGAACGCCAGTGATAAGCGGGCGAATTTTTTTTTGCTTTTCCATTTTAAGGAATTATAGCACGTTTTTATATTTTTTGTATGAAAAGTCAAAAAAAATGATAACAGGAAACATTAGAAGTGATTATTCTATGTTTCCTGTTTTTGTTTGCAAAATTTATTAGAAATCTGCGAGTTTTGGTGCTCGTGGGAATGGAATTACATCACGGATGTTTGCCATGCCTGTTACGTAGAGCATCAGTCGCTCAAAACCGAGACCGAATCCTGAGTGAGGAACTGTACCGAACTTGCGGAGGTCAAGGTACCAGCCGTAGTCTTTTGGATTGAGTCCCAAGTCGTTGATTCGTGCAAGAAGCTTGTCGTAGTTTTCCTCGCGCTCTGAGCCGCCGATGATTTCACCGAGCCCTGGAACGAGTACGTCAACAGCCTTTACTGTCTTGTTGTCATCGTTGAGCTTCATGTAGAAAGCTTTGATTTCTTTTGGATAGTTGTAAACCATTACAGGGCATTTGAAGATTTTCTCTGTAAGGTAACGCTCGTGCTCTGTCTGAAGGTCGCATCCCCAGTATGGCTTGAACTCAAATTCATCAGCGTGTTTTTCAAGTTCTGCAACTGCGTCTGTGTAAGAAACCCTCTTGAACGGAGTTTCTACGACATGACGCAATGTGTCTATAACGCCTGGCTGGATTCTTTTGTTGAAGAATTCCATGTCGGCTGTACATTTTGTGAGCGCCCAGTTAAGCAAGTACTTAACGAACTCTTCCTGAATGTCCATGTCGTCTTCAAGGTCAAAGAATGCCATCTCTGGCTCGCACATCCAGAACTCTGCAAGATGGCGAGTTGTGTTTGAGTTTTCTGCACGGAAAGTTGGTCCGAATGTATATACGCGACCAAGTGCGGTTGCAAGAGTCTCAGCCTCAAGCTGTCCAGAAACTGTAAGGCTTGCTTTTTTGCCGAAGAAATCTTTTGAGTAGTCAACGATTTTGTGAGCGTCCTCAATCTTCATTCCGCCGTTACCAGCTTTAACACCCAGCTCTGCGATTTTTTCCATGCTGAGAGTTGTAATCTGGAACATCTCGCCTGCGCCTTCGCAGTCTGAGCAAGTGATTTCTGGAGTATTTATATAGTAGAAACCTCTTTCCTGAAAGAATGAGTGAAGGGCAAATGCCATCTGGCTTCTCATTCTGAATACTGCGCCGAATGTGTTTGAACGTGCTCTGAGATGTGCGTTCTCGCGCAAGAATTCCATAGATGTTGCTTTTTTCTGGAGCGGGTAAGAATCACCTGGGCAAGTTCCGAGGAGAGTTAGCGTTTCGAGAACTACCTCTACGCTCTGACCACTTGCAGGAGACTCAATCAATTTACCTGTCGCGCGGATACTTGCGCCTGTGCTTATTCCTGCGATTGCAGATTCTATGGTTTCTACGTTTGCTGGGACTGCAGGATTCGTTCTGTCAAAAGTCAGCTGGATTGAAGCGAAACATGAACCGTCGTTTACCTGAATGAAGACGAGGTTCTTTGAATCACGCATTGTGCGTACCCATCCGCATACTGTTACTGTGCGGCTGTCTGGGGCAGATGTTAATATATCTTTGATAAGTTCTGTTTTCATAATTGGTGATTCTAGCATATTGTTTGCATCTGTGCAATTTGCACGCCTTGCAACACTATGTTATTTTTCTAATGTGGCGGACAAAACTGCATTCTGTTATACTTTATTAAAGGAGACGTGATAAAAATTACATCCATGTAATTTTTATCACGTGCAGATTTTTCCGTTGGAAAAACTGCAATTTCGTGCATCCTGTACGACCGCTAACGCGGAGTTTTTAAGGAGTGATAGCAAAAATGAAAAAACTGATTGCGATTTTTGTATTAATGGGTTGTTTTATGGCGGCGTTTGCTGACAAGACCCGATTTTACGAGGGCGGAAAGGTAATCGACACGATGTATGTAGATTCTGTTGATGGCTTGAAGGCAAGAGATTATCCTTCGCTCAAATCAAATAGGCTCTGCGGGCTCACGCACAGGCTTCCTGTCAAAATTGTGGCAATCGGAGAAGAAACGACGATTGACGGCATAACAGCCCCATGGGTGGAAATCCTGCTTCCTCGCTACGAGTGGAAAGGCGATTATCCAGAATACGGCTGGGTGTTCGGCGGGTATCTTTCAAAAGAACAGCCGGATTTTACAAAGCCTCCGAAAACTGCAAAAGAACTGCAGGACTATCTTTCATCGATAGATGCTTGGGATGAATATGAAAACAAGGAAAATCACTACTACATATTCAGCTTCAGAAAAGACGGAAGCTTTTGGCACGGAAAAGACGGCTCCGGCATTGGCGAGGGCGGCACTTGGAAAGCCATCTCAAAAGACACGGTTCGGTTTCACACAAGTTTCGTGATGGAATATGAAGAGGACAGCAGCTGGGAACTGACATTCGTTTTTGAGAAAGACGGCTCGTTTCACTACGACACACGCGACGGCGCGAATTATTGCTATCCTGCACGCCGAGCAAACGAGTGGACTTATTATGCCTCGAACTGCATGGGAAATCTGATGGACTGGTACATCTGGTATTATGAGGTTTATTTAAAAGAGCTTAAGGATTGGCAAGTACGCGAAAAGGCTAGGCATATCCGAGAGTTAATACAATCGGGTGTCTCCGCCGAAGGCACAGGGTACGAGTGGCGGTACCACGACTACTGGAATCCGATTATGGCGGAGCACCAGAAACAAGCCGACGCGATGAAATGACAAGTTTTACTTTGTAAGCCACCCGCAGGGTGGTTTTTTTGTATCTGTGCAATGCTCACTTTTATCTGCTATAATTTGTTGCAGGAGATGTGTGATGAAAAATATTCTTTTGACATTTGCATTGATTTTTTGTGCTGTGGTTTCTGCCTTTTCCGAGCCTATTTTTTTTTATAACGGAAAGGATGCATATCATATCTGGGATTTAGAGGAAGAGGTCTTAAAATGCGATCCTGAGCTTCCTCAAAAACTTGAAGAATTTGCTTTTATGAATTTTTCAGAAGATTATGATTTTGACGATTACGCTTCTTACCGCTATCTGAGTTATTTCCTTAACCAGCGCACTAATAAAGATGAAGGACCGACAATCCTCGAAAAGTACGTTGCGCTTGAGAATTATGATGTAGTCAGTTATCTGCTCAAGAACTTCTATAGCTCTTTTGGCTGGGCGGATTATTATATCGGGGAAGGTTATGAGAAATCGGATCCGCTGATGCTTGCACTTTCTACAAAAAATCCCCGGATGATTGAGCTTGCCCTAAAGTTTGTGCCTAGGTTTTGGTTCGACCAGAAATTTGCCCAGAAACTTTGTGATGAATACCGTCCAGTTTTGACCGAACCGCTTTCTGAGCCGGATTTTGAAGTTGCAAAAGGTGTGGCAAAGTATTGCAATTCTTATCTTAATGGTGTTGAAGATGTTGAAGAGTATCTTTCTTTTGTGCAGAAGAACTACGACTTCATAGAATTCTTTGTAAAGAACGGCCTGCTTAATCTGCAGAAAGGTTTCCCAAGAAACAGCTACTTCAGTACCATGAATTTCTCACTGCTTTCTGCCATGCTAAATACAGGGACGGAAAATAAGTTTTCCAAAGAATTCCCCGAAGAATTCCGGTTCAAGTTTGCAAGGCTTTTGCTCGACTGTGGAGCTGACATCAACGCCGTGGACGAAGACAATCGGACTGCACTTTTTTATGCCTCTCTTTCAGGAGCAGCCTTCCTTATTGAAAAAGGAATTGATGTAACAAAAATCGATGAGTACAAGGATACGGCTCTTATTTACGCTATAAAAGCCAGGAAAGATTATGATCTTGCAGAGCTTCTTGCTAAGACACGCTGTCTTGATATCCTTAACGGCAACGGTCATTCTGCACTGACAGAGGCGATTCTTGAAAAGCAGTTTGAGTTTGCGAAGAAATTGATTCTTGCGGGGGCTGATGTGAATGCTGCTGCTGAAAAAGGGCTTACTCCAGTCTATTGTGCCTGCGATAAAAGCAACCTGGAGCTTGTAAAAATGCTTGTGGAAAGAGGGGCTAGGGTCGATATTCCCTGTGCCACGGCCTATTACCCTCACTGGCCTTTGTGTGCGGCAATGTACCCGGACAATTACGAGCTGGTTGAGTATCTTCTTGAGCATGGGGCCAAGGTTAACATGGCTGGCTATGGCGAGGAGACCGAGCTTTTTAATGTTGATTCCTGCAAGGATTTGAGAATTCCGCTTCTTCTTCTAAAAAAAGGGGCTGATGTCAATTACAGAAATAAAATCGGGCTTACTCCTTTGCTCGAAGCAGCCGTTTTTGCCCGCATGGATTTAATCGACCTTTACATGAAATATAAGCCAAAATTCAAGACTGTGACTAATGACGGCGACAACATGATTCACCTGATGATTCGTGGAAGCCTTCCTCATACGGTTTCCTTTCCTCATCATCTGGAGGGAGTAGTTGGAAAGGGCTTTGACGAGGACTTGCTCAAATTTCTCAAAAAGAAGAAGGTTCC
>CADCRJ010000250.1 GCA_902803735.1 uncultured Spirochaetaceae bacterium | reverse complement strand
GACTTTGCTCAGCACCCAAGCTTCATTGAGCGTCGGTTACCGAGCGTAGTTGAGGTAAGTCGAAATGGACGAAATAAATGCAAAATTGCATTTTCAGCGACTATACTAGCTAAAATAAGGTAAAAACTTGATTTTAGCTAGTATGAATGATAAAATTAAAAACATGATTAAGCGTGAAGTTTATATGCAGAGAATCAGACCGTTTATAAATACGGAGCTGATAAAAGTTTTTACAGGAATCAGGCGAGCGGGAAAATCCGTAATGCTGGAGCTTGTTAAAGAAGAGCTTAAAAATTCCGGCGTAGACGAAAAAAACTTTCTCTGCATGAATTTTGAACAGTTTGCAAATTCTCAGATTCTGGACGCACAAAGCCTTTACGAAAAAATCGTTGAGTTCCAGAAAAACGCGCAGGGAAAAACATATCTCTTTCTTGATGAGATTCAGGAAGTTGAAGACTGGGAAAAATGCATCAATTCCTGCCGTGTGGACTTTGACTGCGACATTTACATAACCGGCTCAAATGCAAAACTTCTGTCCGGCGAACTGGCAACGTATCTTGCAGGGCGTTATGTGGAATTTGTAATTTATCCTTTTTCATTTGCAGAATTCTTAGAAATGAGCCGACAAAAAAATCCGCAGGCAGACAAAACTTCCTGCTTTATGCAGTTTATAAAAACAGGCGGAATGCCGTTCCTTTCAAATTTTGGCGGAGACGATTCAGCGAAAAATCAATATCTGATGGACATTTACAATTCCGTGATTCTGAAAGATGTGGTAAAGCGGAATAATATCCGTGACGTTGATACTCTGGATCGGATTGTGGCTTATGCTTTTTCAAACATCGGGCACATTTTTAGCGCAACATCGCTCTCAAAATATTTTAAAAGCGAAAACCGCAAAATCTCCCATGACACGATTCTGAATTACTTAAAATTTTGTGCGGATGCCTTTTTGATTTACAAAATAAACCGCTACGATTTGGAAGGCAAAAAAATTGTCAGCGTGAACGAAAAATATTACTGCGCAGACCACGGATTACGTGAGGCCGTTTTCAGAAAAAACATTCAGGACATTGACCAGATTCTTGAAAACATAGTCTGTCTTGAACTTTTGCGACGAAATTTTAAAGTCTTTGTAGGCAAAAAAGGCGACACAGAAATCGATTTTATTGCAGAAAAGCAGGATAAAAAAATCTACGTCCAGGTGACTTATCTTTTGGCAAGCGAAGAAACTGTAAAGCGAGAGTTTTCTGCTTTTAATTCCATAAAAGACAACTTTCCAAAATACGTTGTTTCTATGGATGATTTTGATTTTTCCCAAAACGGAATAATCCACAAAAACATAAAAGACTTTTTGCTTATGGAATTTTAGGATAATTGGAAGTGGAAAGATGAAAGTGGAAAGTGGAAAATTGAAAGAGGAGAAAATGAAAAGTGAAAAATGAAAATTGCAAAACAGTAAGGCTTGGCGATGTGTGTGAAAACCAAGCAGAAGAAACGCTTTTTAAAAATATAGCAAAACTGATTGAGGACAGTCGAAAACAAGTTGCAAAAGCTGTCAATACTGCTATGGTCTACACTTATTACAGGGTTGGGCATTACATCGTTGAATATGAACAGAACGGAAGAAACCGAGCTGGATACGGAAAGGAAACTTTGAAAAATCTTTCGGCTCAGCTTACTGATGTATACGGAAAAGGTTGGTCTTACGAAACTCTAGCGAAATGCCGAAAGTTTTATGTTGCTTATTCAAATTTGTCTGACGGTCAGACAAATTCTTCACCGCAGTTTTCTCTTTCGTGGAATCATTATCAGATACTAATGAGATTGGAAAATAATGATGAGCGCAAGTTTTATGAAATTGAAGCAAAATCGCAAAACTGGGGATATAAATGGCTTCAGCGACAAGTGGCGAGCAGTTTGTATGAACGACTTGCTTTGAGCCGAAATAAAGATGAAGTTATGCAATTGGCAGAAAAAGGGCAAATAATAGAAAATAGTTCTGATATTATCAAAAATCCGATTACGTTGGAGTTTTTGGGCTTAAAAACAGAAAGCGCATACAGCGAATCAAAACTTGAAAGTGCAATAATCAGCAAGTTGCAGACATTTTTGCTGGAATTGGGCAAAGGCTTTTTGTTTGAGGCGCGGCAAAAGCGTTTTACGTTCAACGAAGACAATTTTTATGTAGACCTTGTGCTTTACAATCGAATATTGCAATGCTATGTGCTTGTTGATTTGAAAATTGACAAGCTCACTCATCAAGACCTTGGGCAAATGCAAATGTATGTGAATTATTTCGACCGCTATGTAAAGCTCGATTTTGAAAAGCCTACGATTGGGATTTTGCTTTGCAAGTCAAAAGACGATGCGCTCGTTGAACTGACCTTGCCTAAAGATTCAAACATATACGCAGCGGAATACAAACTATGCCTGCCCGACAAGGCTCTTTTGCAAGCCAAAATAAAAGAATGGGCAGAAGAGTTTCAATCAAACATTGAAGAGGAAGGCAAACATGAATAACTGGAAGACAGTAAGACTTGGCGATGTTGCAAGTGGAGAGTGGAGAATGGAAAGATGAAAGTGGAAAATTATAAAATTGTAAGATTAGGGGATGTATGTGAAATTGTAAATGGTTTTGCATTCGATTCTAAGCTTTTTAATACAGAAAAGAAAGGTACTCCACTCATTAGAATCCGAGATGTTATTCGAGGTTTTTCAGAAACGTATACAACGGAAACTGCTGATTCTCGCTTTTTAATAAAATCTGGAGATTTACTTATAGGAATGGATGGGGAATTTAATTGTTCTTTGTGGAAAAGTGAAGACAGTTTTCTCAATCAGCGGGTATGCAAAATTGTTCCAAATGAAGATTTAATCCATAAAGATTACGTTTATTATGGATTACAGGGAAAATTAAAAGAGATAGAAGACAAAACTGCATTTGTTACTGTTAAACATATTTCATCAAAGCAAATCGAAAATATTATATTAAAACAGCCGCCGCTAGAAACACAAAAGCACATCGCCGCCGTGCTGGACAAATGCACCGCTGTCATTGCAAAGCACAAGCAGATGCTCGCAAAATACGACACGCTCATCAAATCCCGGTTTATCGAGATGTTTGGGGATCCAGTTTCTAATCCTATGGGATGGGATGAAGTTAGAATTACAGAGTTATGCAAAAG
>CADCRJ010000249.1 GCA_902803735.1 uncultured Spirochaetaceae bacterium | reverse complement strand
TTTACAGACAGCAGGAGCATATTATCCTGCATCGGAATGCAAAACGGACGGAAGCAATTTTGCTCCTGTTACCGGGGCATTCAGCGGATTCGAGTGTTGCACAACTTTATTTGCAGATTACAAAATCGAAACGCCTCTTGGCAATCATTGGCTTTTAAAAGATGCGAATGTAGTCCTTTCTGGCGGAATGCAGGTAACACCTCTTTCGCTTCTTCCGCAAATTAGCCTTGGTTTTCAGCCCTTTCCATAGATAGGGTACACGTAAAACTGGATCTTTTTCATATTTGAAGCACGGTTTTTGTTCGCTACATTATCGCCTGTTGTTGTTAAATGAATAATATTCATTGACAATTTTTTTTGCTTCTGCTATTCTCCTTTTGATTATGAGAATTGTAAAGGATCCGGACATTCGTAAGATTGAAATACTTGACGGTGCAATCAAAGTGTTTGCGCAAAGAGGCTATGATGGAACGACTATTTCTGATATTGCAAAGGAACTGAAAATTTCTCAGGGCTTATGCTACAGATATTTTCCATCAAAGGATTCAATCTACGAGGCGGCACTCGAAAAATATGCAGAAAAGATTGCAAATGAAAATCTTCGCAGAATAGATATGGAGCTGCCTGTCAGGAAAATGATTGAAGCTTCTACACGACGCATGGAAGATATCAGGGCTGCCGAAAAAGATGATTCAGGGCTTTACGAATTGTTTCATTCTGAAAACGGTCGGCGTCTTCATGACGAGCTTTTTCTACGGGTTACACAAAAGCTCATTCCACATATGCAGGAATATCTGCGTAATGCAAAGCAAAAAGACGAAATCAATATTGAAGACACTGATGCGGCAGCCGTTTTCGGGATGTACGGTTGGATGGGCTTATGCATGGACAAAGCTTTGAGTGATGAAGAAAGACTCAAAAAAGGCCGAATTGCATTATATAAATTGCTTGGACTTTAACGGGCTTATAAAATGGAGCGCTTTTGCTCCATATATTTTTGATTAACGAATGAATAAAATTCATTCAATAAGGAGATAAAACTATGAAAACAAAAATTGATTTTCTGAACGGAAGCACAGGTAAGTCTCTGTTCAAAATGGTTATGCCGCTTTTTATGGCAACGGTGCTTATGCTGGCTTACACTCTTGTAGACAGCATTTGGGTTGGCAATCTTTTAGGAGAAGCTGGCTATGCGGCCCTTACGACATCAGGTGCTGTTGCCTTAATTCTGTATGCGCTCACATCCGGGCTGGGAACCGGAACATCTATTCTTGTAAGTCAGCTGATAGGAAAAAATGACAGAAAAAAAACAGATGAGATGATAGGGACAGCAATAGCTTCATCGCTTGTATTTTCACTGGTGGTGATTATTGTTTTGGAATGTTTTTTAAATCGTATTCTTATTACATTTAATACCCCTCAAGAAATTTATAATGATGCAAAAGACTATCTTGCAATCTTCCTTCTGGGATTTTCGGCAATTTTTATCTATATGCAGCTTACTTCCATTTTTCGAAGCTTTGGAGATCCCATGTTTCAGATGAAGGGAATGCTTTTCGGTACTCTGATAAATGCTGTGGCTGATCCTCTTTTTATAAAAGCATTCGGTATTTCAGGAGCTGCAATTTCTACAGTTGTTTCAAATCTGCTTTGTCTTCTGCTTGCAATAATTTATGGAATGAAAAAATCATATTTTGTTTTGACATTTAAAGGCGTGAATTTGAAAAATATTTCTCTGTTTCTTAAGACTGTAATTCCTGCAAGCATTCAGAATTGTATTCCGGCCATAAGTTCTATGATTATGGTAATTCTTGTTAACCGTTTTGATGTAACGACGATTGCCGCTTATGGCGTTGTAAAAAACGTGGAGAACATTTTGTTTTATCCGGCGATGGCAATGAGCATGGCTTTGATTACGATTATCGGTCAGCTGTATGGTGCAAAAAGATTTGACAGAATTAAAGACTATATGAACGCTGCCATAAAATCCGGTATTGCAGTTGAACTTGTTTTGACTGGTCTTGTTCTTTTGTTTGCAAAAAATATTTCACTTGCATTTGTAAAAGAAAGGGCTGTTGCAGAAATTGTAAGTCATGGTCTTAAGATTATCGGCATAGGATATATCTGCTACATGATGACAAGTATATTCTCTGCAAAGCTTTCCGGTGCGGGTAAAGTAAAGCTTTCGATGATTCTTATGTTCGCCTATTATATTTTGATTCGAGTACCGCTTGCATCACTGCTTATCAGAACTTCACTTTTACTGGATGGAATGTGGATTGCAATTCTTGTAAGTCATCTGGCTGCAACTTTGATTGCATATATCATTTCCAGTAAATCTTATTCAGAGTCTGAATTATCTTTAATTTGAATTGTTGACCTACAGTTGTCAAGAATTGAATGTTAGAATCAGTATATAAAATACTATTATGGAATACTATAGCTTTTTTAACTCTACGATAAGTAGGTGGTTATAGTAGAGTTGTTGCTGTAGTATTTTTACTTGAGGTGACAAATGAACTCTTTTTTTACTGAATATGATATGGATTCGTGGAAGTATGCCGGGAACTTTAATTTTTATACAAAAGTAATGCCGAC
>CADCRJ010000248.1 GCA_902803735.1 uncultured Spirochaetaceae bacterium | reverse complement strand
TATCAAGAACATCCATCATTTTGTTCAACGCAGCGCCGAAGTCAAAATCCTCACCAGTTACATGTCCCTGAGCACCCCAACGGAAATTAATCGTTGTATCAAAAACATATGCTTTATCATGCTTTACACGAACAATCAAATCAACAATAAGATCATCCGCGTATTTTACACGCTCCAATTTTTTTTCAATCATATCAGACTGTTTCTGTTCAAGCTCAAATCCAACTGCAGAAATAGATTTTGTCATAATAAGTCTCCTTATAACTCCCGATGAAAACCGAGAACATGTAAAATAGAATCGCAAAAGCAATTCTGCCTCAAAAGCACTATTAAGGACATTCGGAAATGCCAAAGTTCCTTATCAGTAATTTAAATATACTACATGATTTTTATACTGGCAAACAAAAAAACTCATAAGAAGTTTCAGGCAAAAACAGTTTTTTAGCAAATCTAACGCACATAAGAAGAGTTTATATTAAGCTCGTTTCTGTATTTTGCCACGGTTCTTCGAGCAATTTTTATTCCTCTCTCAGAAAGCAAGTCTGCTATTTTTTGGTCACTCAAAGCTTTTTTGTCAGATTTGTGCTCTTCAAGAAGCTGTGCAATCTCTGCTTTTACACCTTCCTTGGAGCTTGGAACAAAATCATCAGAATTCTTGCCCGAATTTCCTGATTTTACGGCAGAAGCAGAGCCTGCAGTCGTTGAAGGCAATGCTTCTGACGCAGAAACAGAATTAGTGAAAAAATACCCGAACTCAAATACCCCCCACTCACAGGAAAGATACTTGCCGTTCGCCATACGAGAGACCGTAGCTTCATGCACGCCGATTCTTTCAGCAACATCTTTCTGCCTGAGAGGAAGTAGATACCTAGAGCCTTTCTCAAAGAACAGCCGTTGCGAGCGAACAATTTCCTCGGCGGCTTTTAGAATCGAATTTTCCCTGTATTCAAGGCTTTCTATAAAAACCCGAGCTTTCTGAACAGAATCCTGAACATACTTTTTCTCGGACTTTATCCGTTCCGACTCCTCGGCCTCGTTCTTTCCGAAAGAATGTGCACTATGTGCACTATGCGAGTCAGTCGTAAAAGATTTGAATTCATCAGAAATCCGCAGTTTGGGGATATTTTCGCGAGCAAGAGTAATTCTGAAAGAATCCAGTTTTTCAGAGTCATTCTCCTCAGCAGGAATTCGTTCCACATAAACATCAGGACGCACAAAGAAAGCCTGTTCCGTGCCAAAATTTCGGGTAGGCTTTGGGTCTAGAGTCTTTATGAAATTCAGAGCCTCTTCAACCTCAATTTCTGAAACTTTAATAGGGTCGTTTTTATTTGACGCAAAAGCCATTTTCTTCTGCTCATCCAAAAATGACTTGATTTTTTTCAGTATCTTTGGAACTTGAGGCGGATTCAAAAAATCAAAATGCCCGTCAAGTATAAAAAGAGCCAGAGGGGACGGATTTGAAGCAAGCTTAGCCTGAACAAAAAGACTCTCCTCTATATTGCGGCAGCAGGTGCCAATAGGGTCAAGCCGTTGAACCCGCTCAATGCACCGTTCGAGAAGCTCCTCTGTCTGGAGCGGGTCATTGCGGTCTATAAGAGAGACAGGTGCAAGTATATGAAAACCGTCTCTGTTAAGGTTATGAATCAATTTTAGGCAAAGATTTCTCTCACAATCAGGAATATTCATCGCCTCTATCTGAAATTCAAGATGGCTATACAAACTTTCCCTTGAATCAACATTATTTTCAAGAGCCGACTGAAAATTATCGCTGGCAAGCTCCCCCTCCCTCCCAGGCTTTCCGTAGTGAATGTCATCAGAGAAACGTGAACGCTCACCAGCCGTCGCAACGCCGTTCTCAAAGGAGTCGTCATATAGGTCGAGGGCTGGATTTTTTGCAACGGCATTGTAAATTTCCTCTCGCAAATCAACAGACGGCAAAGAAAGTATTTTCAATGACATAATCTGCTGCTGGGTCATCCTTTGGGATTGAACCTGCAATTGAGAAGTTCTCTGCTGAATTTTCATTAGTGGAGCATTTGCCATGAAAATATTATAAGTACGAAATGAAACTTTTTTCAATAAATGAACTCGGAAACTTATGTTTTCAAAATCGTTCTTATGTTGAGAAACACACGTCTTTACGCTATATTTTTCTTATGAACACTTTAGAAGAATTCGGTCTGCAGATTCCATCTGTTCTGCTGCCAAAAAACATTGACGTAAAAACTTGGTCGGTTATTGCCTGTGACCAATACACACAGGACAAGGATTATTGGGAAAGAGCCGCAAAGGCTGTTGGCGACAAGCCGTCAACCCTTAACCTGATTTTTCCAGAAGTATATCTCAACGAAAAAGACGGAGATACACGGATAAAGAAGATTCAGGAAACAATGCGAAAATATCTTGCAGAGGATATTTTCAAGCAATACGACGGTGCCGTTTATATAGAACGAACTACAGAATATGGCAGAACCCGCAAGGGACTTGTAATTGCCATTGATTTGGAAAAATATGAGTGGAAGCCTGGCTCAAAGGCACTTGTAAGAGCAACAGAAGCAACAGTTCCAGAAAGAATCCCGCCCCGCATGAAAATAAGAAAAGGAGCAGCTCTTGAGCTGCCTCACATAATGCTTCTTGTAAACGATGCAGAAAATCTGTTGATAGACAGCGCAGGAATTTATGCAAAAACACAGGACTATCTCTACGACGGAGATATGATGCTGAACTCAGGTCATATAACAGGCGGCATTGTCAAAGGCGATAAAGCAAAAGCCGCACTTGAAACGGCAATCACGGCAATAGCAAAGGCAAACACAGACAAAGACGGAAACGTATTCTTGTTTGCGGTCGGCGACGGAAATCACAGTCTTGCAACAGCAAAAGCTGTATGGGATGAATACAAAACTAGCTTATCGGAGCAGGAAAGAGCGACTAGCCCTGTACGATTCGCTCTTGTTGAGATTGTAAACATTTACGATGAGGGGCTTACATTTGAGCCAATTCACAGGGTTATCTTCAACCAGAACGAGGACGAGCTTATCGGCTTTATAAAAGATAATCTTGGCGGAACAATCAAAAACTTTGACACAGCGGCAGACCTTGAACGCTTCGTAGGAGAGAAAAACGCCGGCGGAGCAAGATACGGATTTATCTCCAAAAACAAGATTTGTGCCCTAGAGACAGAAATTACGGATTTGGCTATAGCGGCATTGCAGCCTGTCCTCGACAATTACCTGGATAAAAACTCAAAAGACAAAAAGAATGACATTGACTATATCCATGGAACAGAAGACGTTGAGAAACTCGGCAAAAAAGACAATGCGCTCGCTATTCTCTTGCCACCAATTGCAAAAGATTCATTCTTTGCGACAATAAACACAAGAGGAACCCTGCCAAGAAAATCATTCAGCATGGGCGAAGCAAGCGAAAAACGATTCTACATGGAAGCTCGCCGTTTGTTTGACTAATAAACGGAAAGCTCAGGCTTCCATACGGCAAATTCTTAGAACAGAATCGCCGTACTTGGAAGCCTTTGCTGCACCCATACCGTAGACGGAAAGCAACTCTGTCTCTGTTTTTGGGCATTTTTCTGCAATATCTGCAAGAGTTTTGTCACCAAAAATGATATAAGGCGGAACGTCAAGCTCAAAAGCAGTGTTTCGCCGCCATCTTCTAAGCTCTTCAAAAAGCCTTGCAGCCGCAGGATTCTCGGAAAAATCAACAGCCTTTTTATGAAGCACAAATGAATCCTTTTTTTTTGCTGGCTTTTGGAACGAAACGACCCCTGAAACAGCAGAAACAGAAGCACCTCTGAACGGGAATTCAAATTTTCCTCTGGAACGCAAAATTGCAAGTCCGTTAGCTGTAATTTGCAAGACTCCATAATCGCCAGTCTTGATAAGGAAATCACGGGCAATAAGAATATCTACAAGGTCAAACCATTGTTCTTTTTCAAGTTCTGTGCCAATTCCAAAAGTAGAAAGCTTGTCATGCCCACGCTCAATCACTTTTTTCTGTTTTGAGCCAAGCAGAACGTCTATAACATAAGCAGCACCAAACCGAGAACCTGTACGGATAATGCAGCTCATAAGCTTTTGTACAGGGACAGTCATGTCAACAGAAGGCAAAGGTCCCGCATCACAAACGTCGCAACATCCCTGAGGATTCAGCGAAGGCTCGAACGTCTCGCCAAAATATTTGAGAAGAGCCTGCCTTCTACAATATTGCCCCGAAACATAATTTATCATGCCTTTTAACAAAAGCTCAGCCCTGTCCTTGTCAGCACTATCATCAAAAAGATAACGGATTTTGAAAATATCACCCTTTGAATACAATAAAAGAGCTTCAGACGGAAGACCGTCTCGTCCAGCCCTGCCAATCTCCTGATAATACTGCTCAATCGATTTTGGCATTGTATGATGAATAATAAAGCGTACGTTAGGTTTATCAATTCCCATGCCAAATGCAAGCGTCGCAACCATAATTTGAACTTCATCCCTCAGGAATTTTGTCTGATGCTCGGCCCGCACGTCATTAGAAAGCCCCGCATGATAATTAAGCACAGAAAAACCCATTGCGGCCAAATCTTCCGTAAGCGTGTCAACGTCCTTCTTTGAGTAACAGTAGATAATTCCGCTTTCATCATGATGACGGCGGATACAATCCACTATCTGATTCATTGCGTTTTTCTTTGCTTTTACAGAAAGAAAAATGTTGGGCCTGTCAAAACTCGACAGCAACACGTCAGGCTCATTCAAACCAAGATTCTTTATAATGTCGTGGCGGACCTGAATAGTAGCCGTAGCAGTAAGAGCAAGGCATACAGCGTCCTTGAACTGCTGCCGTACAGAAGCAATCTCCATGTAATCAGGTCTAAAATCATGCCCCCACTCGCTTACACAATGGGCTTCGTCAATAGTAATGCATTTTACGTGAACACGCTCGTCATGCAGCAAATCATTTATACGAGATGTACAAAGCCCTTCCGGGGAAACATAGACGATTTTTGTCTCTCCGCATCTTATCGAATTCATCGACTCTCGGTAAGTCTCCCAAGCCACGGAAGAATTTAAAAAGACAGCATTTATGCCAGCAGAATTCAATGTTGCAACTTGATCCTGCATAAGCGATATGAGAGGAGAAACAACAACCGTAAGACCGTCAAAAATAAGGGCCGGGATTTGATAGCACAGGGATTTTCCGCCACCAGTCGGCATTATTGCAAGAGTATCCTTTCCAACCAAAACATTGTCGATTATTTGCTTTTGCAGCAGCCTGAAGCTGTCATATCCAAAAACTGATTTCAACACAAATTCAGGGGGCTGCCCTACTAATTCAGCATTTTTCATATAAATTGCCCTAATTCTACAAGAATCTGCAAATTATATCAAAAAAATTGTTTATTTGCACTTGCATAAGTTTTTATTTTTCTGCTATAATCTATTCATTCGCCGGGTTGGTGAAATGGTAGACACTACAGACTCAAAATCTGTTGCCTTCACGGGCGTCTGAGTTCGAGTCTCAGACCCGGTAAAT
>CADCRJ010000247.1 GCA_902803735.1 uncultured Spirochaetaceae bacterium | reverse complement strand
GGGCAATGCCCGAAGCCAGCTTTTAGCGATTTTGCCTTTCGGGCCGACGCCCAAAGCCAACTTTTAGCGATTTTGCCTTTCGGGCAAATGCCCGAAGCCAGCTTTTTGCAAATTTTGCCTTTCGGGCAAATGCCCAAAGCCAACTTTCAGCGATTTCGCCTCGCGGGCAAATGCCCAAAGCCAACTTTTTGCGATTTTTCCTTTCGGGCAAGCCACCGAAATACTTCCAGCATCTCTACAGCTTCGCATCTCCGTCAGCGCACTTTATGCTCGCTTTGCTGCATATTTCATTCGTGCCGTGAATCTTGCTCCACTCAGCCACCGTTCCGCCAAATTTCACGGTTTTAAGCGAATGGCAAAGTGAGAAGGAATGCACGGCGATGAATGAAATGCTGTTCGGAATGACCACGGACGAAAGCGAGGAGCAACCTGAGAACACATGCTGCCAAATGACTTTTACGCCAGACGGAAGCACCACAGACTCAAGCGATGTGCAATTCTTGAACGAACTGTCAGCAAGTTCTTTAATGCCGTCAGGAATTGTGATTGAGCGGTTCTGAGTTGAGCAGTATTCAGCAGTCTTTCCATTGATTGCGACACCGTTTTTTATGGTGAGGCACGGGTGCGAAAGCTCGTTGATATTGCAATTCTTGAAAGCAAAACTGCCGATTTCTGCAACGCTGTCGGGAATTGACGCAGACGAAAGCGAGGTGCAGCCATAGAACGCTTCAGCGCAGATTTGTGTGATGCCGAACAAAGCAACGCTCTTTAAGCCCTCATAGTTCATCTTTCTCAATGCGCCTGTGGCAAACAGGTTCAAAAATCCGTCAGAATCCGCCTTCACGGTCAGATACATGGCTTTTTTTGCAGGAATTTCAGTGAGCAGATTTTGCTCTTGTGCCAAAGCAAAAATCTCCGCTCCAGTTTTTGATGAATCAGAAAACGCTTCTATCACTTTTTGGATTTTTGGAAGCCATTTTGAAGAATCTGCACTGAACTTGAAAAAGCCCGCATTCTTCCCGATTTTGATAAGAGCAACGGTTGAGCTTTTTGAGTTTGAAAGAAGCTCAAAAGAAGAATCAGCCAATCCTGAAAGCAACGAAGACAGCACAGCGTCTGCACCAGCCTTTTGTACTTGAACAATCTTCTTGTTTTTTGCTTTCTGAAATTCAAGGTCTTCTTTACTTACATTCAATGATTTTAGATGAGTTTTTAGCTTCGCGCTTCGTTTTATCGCCTTGTAAGTTGCGCTTCCTTCTGTGCAGACGATTTCATAGTTCGGATTTTCATTTTTCAAGATGTCGAACCATTCAGACGTCACTTTTTCAAAATCGTCAGCAAGAATTACCTTTGAAAGAGATGGGCACCTCTTAAACGCATCTTTGTAGATTAATTCAACACTGCTCGGAATCACAACGGACGAAAGCGAGGTGCAACCAGATAACGCCCATACGCCGATTTTTGTAATGCCGTCGGGAATTATTACGCTTGTCGCAGATTTGTCCAGACATCTTACAACACAACCGTTCTCCACCAGCAGAACAGGCATTTCCCAAACTCCGTCCGAGCATTTCACGCTTTTTATGTCAGCATATTCGAACAAATTTATCTTGCCTGTAACGTTGTCCCATTCTGCCATCGTTCCGCCAAATTCCACATTTTCAATCACTGTAAGCTTGTACTGGCTTTGATGAAAAACACAGGCGTTGATATCTGCAACGCTGCTTGGAATAAACACAGACTTAAGCTCGTTGCAATCATAGAACGCACCAGCGGCGATGTACGTTACGCCTTCGGGGATTGTCACGCTTGTCGCTGTCTTGTCCAGACATCTTTTCATTCTGCCGTCCTCCACCAGCACGACAGGCGTTTCCCAAACTCCGTCCGAGCATTTCACGCTTTTGACATCAACATATTCTAATAAACCGTCTTTGAATTTAACGTTGTCCCATTCTGCCACTGTTCCGCCAAATTCAACGGTTTTAATCGCTGTGCACTCAAAAAACGCATACGGACCTATTTTTTTTATGCTGCTTGGAATCAGCACGCTTGTTACGCTCTTGTCTGTGCATTTTCTCAGCTCATTGTGATAAATTTCCAATACGTCTTCCATTGTTTATTCTCCTCTATTTGTCATACTGAAATTTGATTTTGTCACTTTCTGAAACGAACTCGAAACATGGATTCCTTATTTTAAGGAAAGCCTCTTTTCAAAAAGACATCATTCCTTATCTTAAGGAAATCCGACTTTTGATAAAGCCAAGATTCCTTATTTTAAGGAATCTCCCTTTTCAAAAAGACATCATTCCTTATTTTAAGGAAATCCGACTTTTGATAAAGTCAAGCTTCCTTATTTTAAGGAAGCTCCCTTTTCAAAAAAACAGCATTCCTTATCTTAAGGAAAGTTGTCATGCCGAAATTTGTTTTGTCATCTCTTCAGCATCGCGTCGCCGTCAGCACATTTCACGTATATTGCGGGAACTAACATGTTCCAGTCCGCGCCTTTTTTCACTGCTTTCCACTGCGCCACTGTTCCGCCGAACTGCATGAATGAAAGCGACTGGCAGCACCAGAACGCCCCCTTGCCGATTTCCTTGACGCTTTGCGGAATCGACACTAATTTGAGCGAATAACAATAAAAGAACGCCTTCTCGCCGATTGTCGCAATGCCGTCGGGGATTACGATTGATTCTTTCTGGCTTGCGAGGTACAGAAGCTCGCCGTCCTTGATTGCGATTCCGTCCTTTATCGTAAGGCACGGATGCGAAAGTTCATTGATGTTGCACCTATTGAACGCCTTTTCGCCGATTTTTGTAACGCTGTTCGGGATTTCAATTGACGAAAGCGATTCGCATGAATCGAACGCATTATCGCCGATTTCCGTGACGCTTTGCGGAATCTCCACCGACGAAAGCGACCTGCAGTCATTGAACGCCAGCCTGCCGATTGCCTTGACGCTTGGCGGAATCGACACTGATTTGAGCGAATAGCAGTTTTCGAACGCATAATTGCCGATTTTCGTAACGCCGTCGGGGATTGCGATTGATTTGCTCTGGCTTGCGAGGTACAGAACCTCGTCGTCCTTGATTGCGATTCCGTTCTTTATCGTCAGGAGAAGATGCGAAAGTTCGTCGATGTTGCACCCCTCAAACGCCTTTTCGCCGATTTCTTTGATGCCGAACAAACCAATATGCTTTGGTCTGATATATCTGATTTTTCTTAACATGCCAGCGGCAAACAGATTCAAAAAGCCCTCAGAATCCGCTTCGAATGTAATATCCTTTGATTTCTTCTCACTGATTTCGCCAAGCGGCAGCTTTTGCTTTTTTATCACGTCAAAGATTTCTTCTCCGCTTTTTGAAGAATCCGAGAAGGCTTCTATCACCTTTTTGACTTTTGGAAGCCACTTTGATGAATCAGCACCGAGTTTGAACACGCCTGCATTCCTGCCGATTTTGACAAGAACGACTGTCGCTGTCTTTGCGCTTGAGAGAATCTCAAATGAAGAATCTGCAACACTCGAAAGCAAAGTTTTTATTAAAGCATCCGCTCCTGCGTTTTGCACTTCGGCAATCTTTTTGTCCTTGGCAACTTGCAAAGCAAGGTCTTTGATGTGCGTCCTGAGTTTGGGGCTTCGTCTTACCGCATTGTATGTGCTGCTGTCTTTCGTGCAGACGATTTCATAACTCGGATTTGCATCGTTGACGCTCTCAAACCACTCTGCCGGCACTTTCTCGAAATTGTCAGCAAGCGTGATTGTCGAAAGCGATGTGCAGTTCAGGAACGCGACCTTACTGATTCGCCTGACGCTCGCGGGAATTTCCACGCTCTTGAGCGCCCTGCAGTTTCTGAACGCATATAAAATGATTTCTGTAACACCATCTGGGATTGTTACGCTCGTCACACTTTTGTCCGTGCAATTTTTCAGCACGCCCTCTTCGATTTCCAAAATGTCTGCCATTGTTTATTCTCCTCATCGTCATGCTGAACTTGTTTCAGCATCTCTACAGCTTGGCTTCGCCGTCCGTGCATTTAACGCACTTTGCAGGAACGCCGCCGTTCCAGTTGTTGCCTTTTTCCACAGCTTTCCACTGCGCCACAGTCCCGCCAAACTCCACAGACGAAAGCGAGGTGCAAGCTACGAACGCATCATTGCAGATTTTTTTAACGCTGTTCGGTATCTTCACGGACGCTAGTGTTTTACAGCCAAGGAACGCCTCTTCTCCGATTTTTTTAACGCTACCAAGAATTCCCACAGAACCAAGCGATGTGCACCCATAGAACGCATCCTCGCCAATTTCTATAACGCTGTCGGGAATCTCCAAGGACAAAAGCTTTGAGCAATTAGTGAACGCAAAATCGCCGATTTGTGTAACACTATTTGGAATTTTCACATACGAAAGCGATTCGCAACTACTGAACGCACATACGCCGATTTGTGTAATGCAGTCGGGAATTGTGATTGAGCTAAGCTGACTTGCAGAATACAAAAATGTATTATCCTTGATTACAGCTCCGTTTTTTATTGTAAGGCACGGGTGAGAAAGTTCATTGATATTGCAATTTTTGAAAGCCCAAGCTCCGATTTTTGTAACGCTGTTGGGAATCTCAACAGATTTCAGCGATTTGCAGTCATTGAACGCCGATTTGCCGATTTCTGTAACGCTGTCAGAGATTAGCACCGATGAAAGCGATGTGCACTCCATGAATGCCTCGTCTCCGATTTTTGTAACACTATTCGGAATTACTACAGACGAAAGCGATGTGCACGCACGGAACGCACCTACGCCGATTTGTGTAACACTATCTGGGATTACCACTGACTCAAGAGATGTGCAATAAAGAAACGCCCCTTCACCGATTTTCGTAACACCGTCGGGAATTGTCACGTTCGTCGCAGTTTTATCGTTACAGCGGTGCAACACGCCGTCTTTAATTTCCAAAATGTCTGCCATTGTTTATTCTCCTATAAAAAGTCCACGTTAGCAGCGTTGCTCGGAAGCAACAGATTTGCAAGCTTCTGCGGAACTTAGTAAATTGTCTTTATCGAATTCCACAAGAGTCGTTTTATTTACTTTTTTTTCCATATTTCTTACAGTATTCTAGCGAATAATCTTTTACAGAAAAAGCCCGCCTTTTATTTCTCAACTTTTGCAACATTGACATTTTCTGAAAAATAACCGCATAATGGTGGCATGAAAAATTTCAAACTTAAAACACTTATTGCAATTATGTCAGCGGTTATTTCGCTTGGTGCTTTTGCTAAGGACGAGACTTCGGACATTTCGTATGAAGTAAAATTCGTACTTGATGAAAAAGTTCTTGATTCCAACGACAAAAGCAAGGTAAGCGAATCGTTTATCAAAACTTTTGATTTGGGCAAAGTAACTCCGATTAAAGTCGTCTACATTGATACCGACAAGCGCACTTTCTTGAACGAGGGCTGGATTAACCGTCTCCGCGTAAAAGGCGGCGCAAAAAAATTCGAGTACACTTTCAAAAAGCGTTACTCTGTAAAAGACGGAAATTTTGATGCCGCACTTGAGCTTGCAAAGGCTGACGGTCTTATCGGGGCAGATGGCTTTGAGGCGGAAGTTGACTGGAGTTTCGACAAGATGACCTTGAGCTACAAATTCGACGCAGACATTACAAATGAAGGATTCGGCGAACTGGAGCTTCCTAATCTTGCAGAAGCTGTGAAAACTGCCGGAAAAAACATGCCGCAGACTGAAGTGACAGCAAAAGGCAAAAAATGGGGTTCAAAATCCCTTAAAAAAGCAAACTTTATCGGTCCTGTTGTTTTCAGACGCTACAAAGGAAAATTGAACGGTCAGAAAATCGATGTTGAGGTATGGCCGATTGAAAATCAGAAAACAAAGGAAACAACCTACTTTGCAGAGCTTTCTTTTGATGCTGATTCTTATGAAGAGGCAAAAAATACACGGCAGATTATCATGGAGAAACTTTCAGAGCTTGGAGTTCTTAAGCAGGAAAGTTCTCTAAAAACAAATGCCATGTACGACGCTTACACAAAATAACGCTTATCAGGCCAGGATTTTCGTTCGGAAAATTCTGGCTATTTCAAAATTTGTTTTAATTCCTTCTCCCTGCTTTCCAGAAGCGGTTCGTACATCATAATCGCGTGATTTTCGGTCACATATTCGTCGTCCAAAAGCTGTTTTTCGCAAAAATGCTTGCGCCAGATTGTGTTGTGCCTTACATACACGCCACTGATTTCACTTGTAATCCAGTGCTCTTTCTGATAGACCTCGTAGCTGTCGGTCACAGGGGAATCTTTGAGCCATTTTCCGCACAAGAGGCCTTTTTCGTGGTCAATCCAGATTTTAAGGGCATAAGTGTCGGTCGTTTTGTTTTGAATCATAAGGTCACGGTAATTGTAAACGCAAGTCGCCCCGCTTCCGAAAGGCTGGGTTCTGTTTGAGTCAGGGAAAACATCATAGCTGTGACGGAACCGTTCTGCCACCGTGAGCGGAGTGTGAAGGGTCATCCAGTAAATGAGATTCGAGAGAGCACACAAGCCCCCGCCGATTGCAGCTGTAGGATGTCCGTTCACGAGCATCATGCCCTTTTTGTAGCCTTTTTTAGCAGTGGGATTTCCAATCAGCCGCCAGTAAGAGAATGTTTTCCCGCTTTCGAGCTTGATTCCGCTGACTTTTTTGACGGCAATCTCAAGATTCGCGATTTTTCCTTCCTGCAAGGCTATGTCTGTCTCGGAAAGATTTCGCCTGAGCGGAACTGAATGTTCAAAAGCCGTGTATTTAAAGCCTGACAAAAGCTCGTTCTGAGAAAGTTTTTTTGATGAGACAAAAAAACGCCTGTACCTAATCCATGCAAAATAACGGAGCAAGCAATAAGCCGCCACTCCCAATTTTACACGAAGCACAGAACGCTTTTTTTGAGGAACGAAACGGTACAAAACTACGGCCCGTCATAGAAACGACAATC
>CADCRJ010000246.1 GCA_902803735.1 uncultured Spirochaetaceae bacterium | reverse complement strand
GTCTCAACAGTTTCAGAATCATCTAATTCAAAAAAATGATTTGCAATTTCGTTTTCGTTCCACGGAACAGCGGCACTTTTTAATTCGCTCCATTTTTCACTCTGGAGGTTTATCAGAAAATTGCCAAGAAAAAACGCAGCAGGCGGAAAAAGAAAAATCACGCAAAAAACAGCAGAAATAATTATTCCGAGTTTTCGTTTTTTCAAAATGCTTCGCACAAGAAAGAAAACCGCGAGGGCAAAAAGCAAAAACCACGGAAGAAGATACTGAAAAACTGCACCTTTTTCCATATAAATGCTAGTTGGTCCGTCCGCTCCGCCGATTATCGCAATTGCAGCGGGTGTAAGTTGATTCATTCTTCCTCCCTAAAAGTTGTTTCAGTTTTTTTCATTCTATCCCAAGCGCACAGAAAACCATATACGGCGGAATTTTTACAATGCCGTTTTCATCGGAAAAATTCTTTGGATGAATGATATAGGACTTTTCGATTTTATTTCCGAATTTTTCTTTGAACGCTAAAAGCGAAGTTGCCGTGTAATTTTTTGCAGATTTTACCTCCACAGGATGAATCTTAAAATTGGTCTTGCTCTCGTTTGACAAAAGAAAATCGATTTCAATATCATTGCGGTGCTTTTCGGGATTGTACTGAGTGTAAAAAAACAGTTTTCGACCAAGAACCGTGAGCATCTGTGCAATGACATTCTCATAAATCATTCCTTCGTTGATAGAAAGCTTTCCGTCCATAATAGCCTTGTAAAGTTTTTGATTCGCAATTTCATTTTCGCTGAACGCAAGGCTGATTAAAAGCCCTGTGTCGCCCATATAGCATTTTACGGCAGAATCATTTTTATTGAGGGCAAAACCAACATTCGGGTCGTTGCAGCGATAGCAGAGATTACAAATCATGGAGTCGCCAAGCCAGAAAAGCGGCTCGTCGTAACGGCTGAAAACACCGTTCTTGTCGATTTCGCTCAGGACAATCTTCTTTTCGTGTGTCGAAAGAAAGGCAGGAATATTTTCAAAAATAGCAGAAACCTTTGAGTTGTATCGCTTGGCGGATTTTTTTATGTCATCACGGTACAAATCAAGAATATCACGCTTTTCGACATCACTTGCAGAAAAATCTCCGTGAGACTCAATGTACGCGACAACGCTCTGAGGCATTCCGCCCACGAGCATATATTCGCGGAACAAATGCATTGCTTGCGCGTGAAAGGTCTGGTCGAGCGGAATATGTTTTTCCCAGCAGTCTTTTATGTAATCAAGAAGAACTTCTTTTCCAAGAGCGGCCGCGAATTCTTCAAAATCCACAGGATACATTTTGATTTTGCGCTCTTCTGACGGAACCGTTATATCCTCAACATTCTCTTTGATTGAAATCAGCGAGCCAGTCTCAATAAAATCAAAACGCCCGTCCTGCACAAGATACTTGACAGATTCCCTTGCACGCGGAAATTTCTGTATTTCGTCAAAAATGATTAAAGATTTCCGCGGAAAAAGTTTTACTCCATATTCAAGCGAAAGCGTCTGGAAAAACAAATCCAGATTATTCATGTTTTCAAAATTCTCTTTGATTTTCTTGGAAGCCTTGTTAAAATCCACCAAAATATAGGATTTGTATTCGTTCTTGGCAAAGTTTTCTGCAATCGTAGACTTGCCGATTCGTCGCGCCCCCTCAATCAAAAGAGCCTTTTTACCCTGAGTTTCGTTTTTCCAAAGAAGAAGTTTTTTGTAGATTTTCCGTTTGATTTCCATAATGCAAGTTTACGCCTAAAGCACAAGGAATTCAACAGTGCGCAGAGTAATTTTTATAAAATTTGCCGTGAGTACGCAGAGTATTTTTCTTAAATTTTGTCGTGAGTGCGCAGAGTATTTTTTTAAGCATTTTTTCACTCCGAAAGCTATTTTACCACATTCTCTCTCGCTCACAAAACAACAAAGGTTGCTTTATAATAGAAGAAAAATAATCGGAGCATTCCATGTCACAAAAAGAATTCACCTCAGAAACTCGAAAAAATTTGATTGAAAAGCGGGAAAGGGCTTTATTTTCAAAACTCGGTCTTATTGATTCAAGTGCGCAAGAAATTGCGATGGCTTTTTTAAATTACGGCGAAAACTCTTATTCCGTACAATCTGATTTTATAAGACGGTTCAAAAACGGTGAGACACCGATTGATTTTATAAAACGCACGGAACTAAAGCATGTTATAAAAGAATGTATTCCCGACAAAACTGACAGACAAAAATATGAGCTGATAATTCAAAAAAGCAATCAGTTTCAGTATTCCACTGGCTACTACAGGCGTTCTATCCGCTCAGTAAACTATGCTTTTGGAATTGAACAAAACGTAAAGCTCCTCTTTTCGTATTTTACCTTCGGGATTTTCAAATGCACTTTGAGCCAGTTTCTTCGCAACGATTTAACTGGCGAACTTCTCGACTTAAAAAATCATACAAATAGTTACGAATACAACTCACTCTCTTTGTATAATATGGACATGATGATTGCTGCCGAACTTGACTGGGATTTAGCTCACGGCGGAACGGGAGAGCTTCACAAAACAATTGAAGACATAATTCTCGGCGACAACAACACGTCGGTTGTAACGGTGCCGATTATCCGCGGAATCATCAAAAGTAACGACACGGAACTTTACACGCTGCTTGGAAAATTCCTGCTCGCGGCGAGATTGCAGGAAGGCGTTCGGCAGGCAATCTGCGAGAACATGGACTGTGGCACGATTCTTGCGTTCAAGACACTTTTTGACGTTATCGAGCAGAACGACCTTATCCGCTATTCGAGCGTAAAGCGGGCCGTCGCAACATGGATTGGGCTTTTTAACGAGCAGGCACCTGAACGCATTTCCAAAAAGACTCTTGAACTTATGTCAAAATGCCTGAACTCGCCAGAGCAGATTCCCCCAATGCTCCAAAGTGATGACGCGATGGAACTTATGGTCGCTCTCTGGGCAACAGGATTTTATTCTGCGGAAGGAGCTCTTGACTGCATTTCTGCAATAATTTCCGAAGGC
>CADCRJ010000245.1 GCA_902803735.1 uncultured Spirochaetaceae bacterium | reverse complement strand
TTTTAGGAGATAAAGATAAAAAGCAGCCAGAAATATTGTCTGCTTTTTATCATGACAAGTTTCCGTTGGAAACTTGCTTCATTAACTACCACTTCGGTTTTGTGTTCGGTGCCGCGCTTGACCACTGAGAGCAGACCATAACAAAATACGGCAATACCAAAAAAAGAAACGACCATCATGGATTATTACTACGGCGGTCTTCATATCGATTACTGTCATTTCGTTTTCAGCGGGATTGGAACCCGGATTTCAGTTTACGGAGAACTTACTGTTGGTTGGATTGTTTCATGGAGCGACGATGAGAACGAAAAAGCCTTCTTCGCCGATGTCTGCCCGCTCGGAATCCAGTTCTGCCCCGAAAAGCACATAGGCATTTACTTCGAGATTCCTCATATCGGAGCAAGACCTGTGATTCAGACCGGCGTTTCAATAGGTCTTTAGAATTTTTTATTTTTAGGGCGAAGTCATCCGTCTCGGGGCCTTTCGCACTTTGCTCACGCTCATTGCTTAAAAACAGAAAATTTGCCACAGGGATGTGGCATACAGCAGAGCGAGTTTTGGATCAAAACTCAGCCACTTTTTGCGAAGACATGGATGTCGGAGCATAAAAGTGCCTACACGGCGGCGCGGCATTATCCTTCCAGAACCAAATCTACTGTCTCGGCTCCAGTTGCCTTAATCAAATCTTCTGGAGCAATGACAATCTGCTCGCCACGAACTCCCGCGCTTACATAAACTTTTTCGTGTTTTAAAACAGATTCATCAATAAAAGTTGGAAATTTCTTTTTCATTCCTAGAGGCGAGCATCCGCCACGGACATAACCTGTGAGCGCAAGTAGTTCTTCAGGCTTTACCGGATTGATTTCTTTTGCTCCGCAGGCATTTCGGGCTTTTTTGAGATTTATTTCAGTTCCCGCGCTCTGGCAGAAAACAAAAATCTGTTTAGCTTCGCTTCGCATTACGATTGTCTTGAAGCAGGCTTCTGGCGCGATTCCAAGTTTTTCGGCGACTCCAGTAGCGGCTCCCCTTGAAAGCTCGTGCTCTCCGTCGTCATCATAAGAAAGTGTTTCGTATTTGATTTTGAGTCCGTCAAGAATTCTCATTGCGTTTGTTTTTTTCATGTCTTTTTCCTTCTGATTGTGCTATAGCTTATATGGAAATAAAAAAATATGCCACACGGATTCTTGTTTCCTAACGGAAACAGATTTGCTACATAAAATCAGTTTAAAATCTCGAAATGGTGTAGCGATTCAGGAGATTGTCATGGCACAGAACATAGCGGAAGTATTCAGTAATTTTTCTCAGAAACTCGCAAGGTTCAATAAGTCTCCTGATGCAGTCCGAACCCCTTCACCCGAAAAAGCAAAAACTTCTTACTATGAAGAAAAACTTCGTGAGCGAGGCGAAAAATTGCGCTTGTCTGTTTGCGCCACTTATAAAATCTATCGTGCTCCATTCGAGGCTTTGGGCGAGCAGAGCGACCGCGCCGCTTCAATCGACCGTGACGAGCTGTCATTGTTAAAAGCCTACAATCTTTTCAAATCCTGCATGGACATCGACAAGGAAAATCGGCTCGACTCATATCAAAAATGTGTAGATTTTTTCGCCGCTTTCGGACAAGGCAAGCTATACTTCAGGCGGTCAGTTCATCTATCTTTTGTGCTGGCTTTATTTTGAGCAGAATTGTCAGGAGTATATGCCTTTTTTCAAGGAAGACGAAAATCACAAGAATCTTTGCTTTGCTCCTTCCGAAAGTTTTGATTTTTCAGACCCGCGTGAAAAAGAAATCTTTGAGATTGTAAAATCTGAATTCTATTCATAAAATTAGCTATTGCTAACAATTTTTAATCGTGATATTCTCTTTTGCAAATTAGTTTATGCTAACAAAAATAAAAGAAATCACGAGGTTAAAAATGACTAAATTAGTTTTGGTGCGTCACGGTGAAAGCGAATGGAACAAACTCAACCTTTTTACAGGCTGGACAGATGTTGAGCTTTCTGAAAAAGGCCGTGAAGAGGCAAAAAATGCAGGCAAACTTCTAAAAGAAGAAGGCTATGACTTTGACATCTGCTATACTTCATATTTGAAAAGGGCGATTCACACGCTCAACGGAATTCTTGACGAGATGGACAGAGCCTGGCTTCCTGTTATAAAGACCTGGAAACTGAACGAGCGTCATTACGGCGACTTGCAGGGAAAAAACAAGGCCGAGGCTGCCGCTAAATTTGGTGATGACCAGGTTAAAATCTGGCGTCGTTCATTTGATGTAAAGCCTCCTGTTCTTTCTGACGATGACGAGCGTTCCGCCAAAAAACAGGCCATGTACCGCGATGTGGACGAAAGTTTTCTTCCTCCGAACGAAAGCCTTGAGACAACGATTGCCCGTGTCGTTCCATATTTCCTTGAGGAGATTAAACCTCAGATGAAGGCCGGAAAGCGCGTTATCATCGCGGCTCACGGAAACAGTCTCCGTGCTCTTGTAAAATATCTTGACAATCTTACTCCAGAAGAGATTCTTGAGATCAACATTCCGACAGGAACCCCGCTTGTCTATGAATTCGACGATAATTTCAGAGTGACAAAGCATTATTATCTTGGCGACCAGGACGCAATCAAGGCAAAAATGAACGCTGTTGCAAATCAGGGCAAGGCAAAATAATTCGGGATAAATCGTCTAATTGTAAAAATCTGTCATATTCGGTATATTTAGAGGCGAGATTTTAAATTTTAGGCAGTTCCAAAAGTCCAGGCTTTTGAAATTTGCACATTTCTCTAAGGGGTACACTAAATATGGCAGACACAATGCACGCATTGGAAAAGAACCCGAATTGGAAGGGTCGTCGTGGTCCTGTTGTCCTTGTTATTATGGACGGCGTTGGATATGGTAAATATGAAGAAGGTGATGCAGTAAAGGCTTCTAAAATGAAGTACCTGGACTGGTTCACAAAGAACTGCCCACACACAAAGCTTAAGGCGCACGGAACTGCTGTTGGTCTTCCAACAGATGATGATATGGGTAACTCTGAAGTTGGTCACAATGCTATGGGTTGTGGACGCGTTTTTGCTCAGGGTGCTAAGCTTGTCGGCGAATCAATTTCTACAGGTACAATGTTCCAGGGTGCAACTTGGAAAAAGCTTGTAAAGAATGTTCAGGATAAGAACTCTACTTTCCACCTGATTGGTCTTGTTTCTGACGGTAACGTTCACTCTCACATTGACCACCTTAAGGCTATGATTACTCAGGCTCACAAGGAAGGCATTAAGACTCTCC
>CADCRJ010000244.1 GCA_902803735.1 uncultured Spirochaetaceae bacterium | reverse complement strand
TTCAGGGCTTCCTTAAAATCATTGCCCTCGTATTGAGGAATTCCTCCGACTCCGAAAGCCTCAAGGATTAATGCGTCGTATTTTGTTGCCAGATATTTGATTATATCCGAATCGATAGACGGAATAAGTTTTAGGAGTGCAACCCTGTTGTCAAGTTTTGTGTAGAATCGTACGGGGTTTTGAATTTGTTTTTTATCATCTATATAGAAAATAGGGTTCCCGTCGTATATCGTAGCAATATATGGAAAATTTATTGAAGAGAATGCGTTGAAGCTGTGTGTTCGCTGCTTTTTGCCGCGCGTTCCGCAGATTACTTTGCCGTCAAACATTATCAGCACGTTATGAGCTCGTTTGTCACTTGCAAGCCGCAGCGAGTCCAGCAGGTTTGTCCGTGCGTCGGTTGTGTCCATGTTTATTGGTTTTTGTGCCCCTGTAAGCACGATTGGTTTCACGGAATCCTGCACAAGGTAGGATAGGGCTGCTGCGGTGTATGCCAGCGTGTCCGTTCCGTGGGAGATTACGAATCCGTCGTATTTGTCGTAGTTCTCTTGTATTGAGACGGCGATTTTAAGCCAATGGCTGCTGTTCATGTTCGTGCTGTCTATGTTCATAAGGTTTAGAGTGCTTATGCGGCAGAATTTCTCTGATTCTGGAACATAAGACAGAAGTTCCTGTGATGTAAGTGTTGGCGTAAGTCCGTCAGGCGTCCTTTTGCAGGCGATTGTGCCGCCTGTTGCGATAAGAAGAATGTTCCTAAGTTTTTTCATATTGAAAATTATACAAATTTTGATGTTACGTGCATATTGTTGATTTTTGTGAAACTTCAGATTGCAAATAGTAAATTCTTCTACTTGACAATAGTTTTCATTTATAGTTTAATGCATATAAATGCAAACGAAGGCGTTATATATGCATATTTATGTATATATAACGCCTTTTTTTATATGCAGTTTTTATTTGGAGGATTGAAAATGAAAAAAGTATTTTCATTGCGTGCTGCTTCTGTAATGGGTGCAGCTGCCATGCTCTCACTTTCTTTTGTGGGATGTAATGATGGTGCAAAGGAAAGTGTCGTAAAAATCGGAATTTATGAACCAGCTTCAGGCGATAACGGTGCTGGTGGAAAACAGGAAGCTCTTGGTATTCAGTATGCTAATACAGTTACTCCTAACGTAACGATTGGCGGAAAGGAATACAAAGTTCAGCTCGTTTCTGTAGACAACGAATCTTCAAACGACAAGGCTGTTACTGCTGCTTCTGAGCTTGTTAGCAAAGGCGTTTCTATCGTACTTGGTTCCTATGGTTCAGGCGTATCAATCGCCGCAAGCGATACTTTTGCAGCTGCAGAAATTCCTGCCGTTGGCCTTACTTGTACAAATCCTCAGGTTACTCTGGGAAACGACCATTATTTTAGAATCTGCTTCCTTGACCCATTCCAGGGCACAGTTCTTGCAAACTTTGCTAATGACAACTTTAAGGCAAAAAAAGCATACTGTCTTGCAAAACTTGGCGATGACTACTCGGTTGGTCTCTGCAACTACTTTATGGAAGCTTTCAAGAATCTTGGTGGCGAGGCAACATTTGAGACGTTCCCTGACGGAACAAGTGACTTTGCGGCTTATGTAACAAACGCAAAGAACGAAGGTGCAGACGTATTCTTCTCTCCAATTTCAATTGAGGCTGCTGCTCTTGTAATCGAGCAGGCTAATACACAGGGACTTTCAATTCCTATCCTTGCTGGTGATACATGGGACTCAAATGTTGTACTCTCTGCTGCAAAAGGAACAAATGTGCAGGTTTACGTTACAACGTTCTTCGTAGAGGGTAGCGAAGACAAGATTGTTACAGACTTTGTTGATGGATTCCGCAACTATCTTAATGCAGACTCTACAGCACTTACAAACAACGGCGGTAACGATGAGATTTCTGCCGTTTCTGCGATGGGATTTGACGGCTATTACACAGCCCTTGAAGCTCTCAAAGCTGCTGGCTCAACAAAGGGCAGCGATGTTATCAAAGCTTTGCCAGCTGTTGCTTACACAGGTGTTACTGGAGAAATCAGATTCAATGAGACTGGCGATGCTAAACGCGATGTTGCATATGTAAAACAGTGCAATAATGAGACTGGCAAGTGGCAGTTCATTGCAGTACAGAAAGTAAAATAATTATGGCAATCTCTAAAAAATGAAGTTTTAGAGATTCCCTTATTTTATACGAACACAGGCTATTTGCAAGGTTTTGCCGATAGCTTGTGTTTTTATATTAAAAAATCAAGCGGGAAGGTTATTTAATGGAATTTATACGGACAAACCTGCCATATTTCCTGGCAGGTATTTCTACTGGTGGTCAATACGCCTTGATTGCAATCGGCTATACCATGGTTTACGGTATACTTCGTCTGATTAATTTTGCACATGGCGATGTTTTTATGGCGGCAGGAATCATAATGATATATTTGTATTCCGTCATGCCTCTTTTTGTAGCAATTCCATGTACGATAATCCTTACCTGTGTTCTTGGCTTCTGTATTGAGCGTATAGCATACAAACCGCTCCGCACAGCCCCAAGAATGTCGGTTATGATTTCTGCAATCGGTATGTCTTATCTCTTGCAAAATCTTGCCCTTTATATTACTGGCGGACTTACAAAGTATTATCCGACGATTAATTGGATTAGCGATTCCGTGCAGATTTTTGGTGCTATGACAAAGCGTGTTACGATTGTTACGCCTTTCCTTACGCTTTTTCTTGTCGTTGGGCTTGTACTTCTTATTCGTTATACAAAAATCGGTATGGCTATGCGTGCCGTTTCTAAAGATTTTGAGACTGCGCAGCTTATGGGAATCCGCCTTGACCTTGTTATAAGCATTACTTTTGTAATCGGCTCATTCCTTGCCGCAATTGGTTCCATGCTGTTCTTCTCCAATTATACAGGTGTTACGCCCACCGTTGGTGCAATGCCAGGGTTAAAAGCCTTTGTCGCCGCTGTTTTTGGTGGAATCGGCTCAATTCCTGGGGCTGTTATAGGAGCATTCATCATCGGTATCTGCGAGAACGTCATAAAAGGCTTGGGACTCACCACTTTTAGCGATGCCTTTACATTTGTTCTTCTTATTGTTGTTCTTATGTTCATGCCGACTGGTATTTTCGGTGAAAAAGCAACTGATAAAGTATAAGGTGGAAAGATTATGCCAATCGATAGAAAGAAAATCAAAGATTTAGCGGCTGGTGCAGTTGCACTTGCGCTTTTGTTCATTATACTTGCAGTTCTGGAGAATGTTCTTCCTAGGAACTCAATGCTTTTTACAGTTCTCAAAAAAGGTGCGATTTATGCCCTTGTAGCTGTTTCGATGAACCTTCTCAATGGTTTTACAGGTCTGTTCTCATTGGGACAGGCTGGATTTATGATGATAGGTGCTTATGTTTACAGCATCTTTACGATTCCTCAGGCAGTAAGGGCAGCCGTTTATCAGTATTTTGACGGTGGTCTGATTCAGGTATGCCTGCCTTACCCGCTTGCAATGATACTTGCAGGACTTGCGGCTGCTTTGTTCGCATTCCTGATAGGACTTCCTGTCTTGCACTTGAAATCGGATTATCTTGCAATT
>CADCRJ010000243.1 GCA_902803735.1 uncultured Spirochaetaceae bacterium | reverse complement strand
TTGCTTACATGATTAACCGCAATCTGGAATTTTATCAAAATTTTTTCAGATTGCGGTTAATTTAGAAAACTCGAATTTCGGGCTAATAATATAAACAGGAGAATCTTCCAAAAACCTGTCTATAAAAACTAAAAAGTTTTCTTCTCCTTCCAACTTGTCACCAAATGCAAACATAAAGAAGCCATACTTCCAAAGGAGGCGTCCATATTCATTATGCAAAATCTTATTTAAGCTATAACGGGTCAAAAAATTTTTTTCATCGTAACAGCAATAATCATCATTTATTTGAGGCAGGTTGTTGTATACTAAATTTGAAATTTCTTTTTCTGCCTCATCTTTAAAAACAAAGTTCTTTTCTCTTAAAAATTTATTGAACTCCTCTGTTACATCACTTTCGTCCCTTCTGTCTATAACTTTAACCCTGTCGCAAATATTGAAACATCTCATAGAAGAAAGAATTTTTTCAAAATCTTCACATTTAAAATCATCTTCTTCTCCATTTTTATAATAAACCAATCTATATATTCTTCTTTTATTTTCATACTCATCATCATAGTCTTCGTAATCGTGCCATTCTTCGTATTTTCCCATTTTTTATTCCCCTTATTAGCTCCTTTTTATAAAAATAATAAAGTAAGCTGCTTACAAAACGACTTCTTCTTGATTAATATTTGAATATTCATCAATTTCGTCCTGCCAGCCTTTCAACTGTTGTGCAGTTGGTTCACGCCCTCTTTTTTCCAGAAGAAGTTGCCGTCTTTCTTCAATTGTTCGAATATGCCCGATTTTTTTGCTTTTTATCTTTGAAATAAATTCCTCAAAAGATTCGGCGATTAAAGTTATTCGATTTTTGTCATGGTATGAAAAATAAATTTTTGAATTGACAAGATTAATACAGAAAAAATCGCCAGAACAATTTTCTGCGATTGGAAGGAAACTTTTTTCCAACAGATTCTGGACAATCTCATATTTCAAAGATTCCAAAATATCTTCTTTCGCTGCAATTCCGTAAAAGAATCGCACATCGCTTTTGCACTTACCGTTCCAGTTTGTATTCGGAGTGTCGCCGCCATTGTATTTTATCAGGAATTTGGCATACGATTCTGGTAATTTGCGATTTATCCTTTCTTCCAGTTTGGAAACATCAATTTTGTCTTCTTTTGTATTGAACTTTGAAATTAACATTTGGCATTCGGTCATCTTATTCTCCAAAAAGCCATTCTCCGGATTCTGACATAAAATCCAGTTCGGCAATGCAGGTGTCATTATATTTTTTCCCCGACCATATTTTTACGGCATGTAACGAATATTCATTCCAGTCAAAAATCTGATTTTCAAGAACACTATCCTTAAGGGTTGCATAAGCTCCTGATTTACGATCCGTTATGTTTTTTATGCGGTTGTTGTTCAGATAAAGCTTTTTATTCTGAGCATAGCCGTTTATCAGTTTTATTTTTTTACATCGGGAAACTGATTTGGGCATATACATATCTATAAAGATTAAATTGTTCTCCTCATCTTCAACAAAACTTGTAGATGGGGCTCCGTCAAAAACATTCTGCAGCGTATATTTAAACGGATGCTTCGATTCAATTAGAGGATAAGAACAGTCGATTGTAACTTCTGGAATTATGGGAACTCCTCGGTCGCATATTAAATAAAAAATTCCGTCGTCTTTCAGTTCAAAGTACGATTCATCCTTAAGATCCGACCAAAAATAAAAACTCGCAGAACTTTTTTTTGTATATTCATCAAAGCTTGGGGAGCCTTCTTCTGCACAATTATGAGTAGTTATGCGGCTTAAATATTTATGTACAAGTAAACCGAGTATTTTGTTATTCCTGCTGATTACTTCAATTCCGCCTAACTGATCTTCTGTCCAACATCTTACAGTTCCGTCTCCGATTGCAAGATTAAAAATACATTCCGATGCAAGCTGATACAAGGTTCCGTTTTTCTTTATGAACACAGCCTGCCAGAGTTCCCCAGTTCCGTTCTTGTAACCTTTAACCGCATTCTCATAAGTCAGCGGTTTGGAACTGGCAACAAAACGATACAAAGTTTCATCGCCGTATTTTTCTTCATATAAATGATAATCAGTAAAGCGATATGAATAATATTTCATATATGGCGTATTTTTGCAGGCAGCAAAAAGTTCATCATCCGTAATTTCGATGATGTTTTCCCATCTGTTTCCAAAAATCACTTTCCGTAAATCAGAGGCAGAAATTTCATTTGCAAAAAGAGAGAATCCAGTCAGTAAAACTGCAAAAATCAGGAAAAGCCTTTTCATTCTATTTTTCACACTCATCAAATACCGTCATAGACATTAATAAACAAACATTCAAGGTCAACAAGAAGATATTGATTTCCGTTTACATCAATGCGATAATTCGGCTCTGAAACTGAACTGAATGGCTCATAGGTTGAATTTG
>CADCRJ010000242.1 GCA_902803735.1 uncultured Spirochaetaceae bacterium | reverse complement strand
CATCAACTTTCCTTTGAAGTCGTTTTATCTGCTCTCTATGAAGAAGCAGTTTCTTTTTTCTGTCTGGATTATGATTAAAGACAGACGAGTATGAGTATTCGGAAATATGGAAATTTCTAACCCAGACTTCATTATTTATAATTTCGGCAAAAGAATCTGCGAATGAAATGTTTCCTGCTTTTACAGACTTGACCTCTGTTCCCTCAAGCTGGAGACCACATTCAATAGATTCTTCAATAAAATAATTGAAGTGAGCTTTTTTATTTTGTGCGATAATTTTTACATTTTCAGCCATTCTTTGAGTATAAGCATAAAACAAGCTCCTTGCAAGTAACGCAATGAACTGATATTCTTTAATAGTTATGGAAGATAATATTTATGCAATTTCTTACAAAATGCGTCTTGAGCTTTATCGCCGTATTTTTTCGGTTGCGATGACGTTTTTTTTATGTTTTTTAGCGGTTTCTCTTCTGCTGTCATTCGTAATATTTCCTGTTACCCAGAAGTCTGTCTCTATGGCTCCTGATATTCCCTGTGACAGCGTTGAGCTAATTGTTCCTTTTTTAAGGTCTCCTCATCGTGGCGATGTCGTTTTGGTTCAGTCACATGAATTAAAAAAGAAATCGATGGCAAAGCGTGTGGTAAACACATTTTTCCTGTTCATTACGGCAAGAAAATGGTATCCGTTCGAGGAAAAACCTCGTTCTTCCGCCTGTCCTGTGATGCGCCGTGTTATCGGCGTTCCTGGCGATACAATCTATATTGACAAATATGTTGTGTATATACAGCCAAAGGGTGAGAACCACTTTTTGTCAGAATTTGAGATTGTAAACAAGAAATACAATGTAAAGATTTTTACACCACCAGTTGAATGGGATAGTGATTTGGGATCAAAGGCAAGTACGGAAAAAATTGTTCTTGGTGCAGATGAATACTATGTTATGGGTGATAACCGCATGGAATGTGCTGATTCAAGGATTTGGGGAGCTATAAAGCATTCTGCGGTTACAGGCAAGGTTTTTATGCTGTATTATCCGTTTAATAAAGTAAAATTCTTCTAGGATGAAAGCTGTTTCTCTTTATATACACATTCCGTTTTGTAAAAAAAAATGTGATTACTGTGATTTTTTTAGTGTTCCTGAAAGTGCCAGAAAAGGTAAGCCGAACGATTTGACGGATTCCTATATTTCTGCACTTTTGAATGAAGCAGCTTTTTATGTTGAAAAATATGGTATTACGGCTTGGAAAACTCTTTATTTAGGAGGAGGCACTCCAAGCCTTTTATCAGAAAGACAGGTTGCAACGCTTTTGCAGGGGATTCGTTCTGTTTGCCCTTTGCTGCCTGATGCCGAAGTCACTATGGAGATGAATCCTGAGAATGTGTCTGAGTCTTTTTTGCGAGTGTGCTCAGAAAATGGAGTGAACCGCATTTCGATGGGAATTCAGGCACTTGATGACAAGGCTCTTGTTGCTGTTCACCGTGGATGCTCCGTGCAATCGGCTCAAGAAGCCCTTGCTATAGTCGAGAAGTTTTGGGCAGGAAATGTTTCTGTTGATTTTATTGCAGGACTTCCGTCTCAGACGTATTCTTCGTTTAGAAATCAGTTTACAGAGATTTTCGCCATAAAAAATATTCGCCACATATCATTGTATACGCTTACTATAGAAGAAAATACCGTGCTTGGTAAAAAGATTGATTCTGGCGAAATAAGCTGGTCTTATGAAAAAGCCGATAAAATGTGGCTTTTGGGTCGCTCCATCTTGGAAAAACATGGTTTTAAGCAATATGAAATCTCTAATTTTGCTGTTCCTGGGTTTGAGAGCCGACACAATGCCTCTTATTGGAGGCTTCAGAATTATATTGGAATCGGGGCAGGGGCTACTGGAACTTGGTATGGTGATTCTGACGGCTCGTTGCTGCAAGAAGGGTTCCGCTGGACTAATACACGGTCTGTCATTGAATATGAGAATTATTGGCTTAGTGCCGACAAAATTGAGAAAAACATTCCCCGCAATGTTGAGATACTCAGCTATGACACTATGATGTTTGAATTTTTGATGCTTGGCTTTAGGCTTTTGAAAGGTGTCTCTGATTCTGAATTCAAGGCTAGGTTTGGGGAGTCATTGAAAAAAAGGATAGGTGTGGAGGACGGAGTTTTTTCTGACTGGAAAAAAAATCGCCTTGCAACGGTTCAAAAGAATAACGGATTTAACAGCTATTCTTTGAATCGTCGTGGCATACTGCTTTTAAATAGATTTCTCGAAAGTATCATGTAGCGGTATTGTTATTATAAATGCCGTTCCAACGCCTTTCTAGGATTCTACCCTTATCTTCCAACCATGGGTGTTGACTATTGTTTTGACAACAGACAGGCCAATTCCCATTCCGCTTTCCTGCCTAGAATTGGTTGCTCTATAGAACATATCAAAGATTCTGTCGATGTCTTTTTGGTCAATGCCAATACCCGTGTCTGCGATTTTTATCTCTACGGAATCCTCGCTTTGGGTTGCGATTATGGATATTGTGTCGTTATCCACGGTATAGCGTAATGCATTTGAGAAAAGATTTTCCAATGCCCTTTGTGTGAGCATTTTGTCAAATGGAATCTCCAGATCAGGGGAAACGGATATATCTGTCTCAATTTTCCTTTTGAGAAGCTCGCTTGTCTGTCGCGAAGTCTCAGCAAATTCAACGAGAAACGGCTCCAGCTTCTGTTTTGTAAGATGCTGCTGCCATTCAGTCTGGTTCAGTTTGACGAAATTCAACAACGTGTTAATCATGGTTTCAAGCTGCTCTGATTTTGTCAAAATGATTTTAAGAGTCTTTTTTATGTCTTCTGGCTCTTCGTACAGACCGTCCGCCAAAGCTTCCGCATAACCTTTTATGATTGCGACAGGAGTTCTAAGGTCATGGCTTATGCCCATGATGAATTTTGAACGGCGTTCTTCGTTGTCCTTTAATGCAAGTCGCATTTTTTCAAGGTTTTCTGT
>CADCRJ010000241.1 GCA_902803735.1 uncultured Spirochaetaceae bacterium | reverse complement strand
TTTAACCAGTTACCTATCACAACGAATACCAATTGACAGTCATTCCGAACTCGACCGCTTACGTTGTCGCGCTCGCTTTGTTTCGGAATCTTTTAAAAATCAGGCATCTCTAAAAACATCCAAATTTAAGTCTTTAGAGATGCCCTTATACTTACCTTAGCATAATTGACCTGGAAGGACTAATTTTTCTTTAGCAGGAAAGTTCCTGTCAAAAGCTTCAAAGCTTTCAGGACTCTCCTCTGCTACAAAATAGCCTTTTGGTGGACAATAGGTGCCTTCCCTGCCGCTCAGGTATCCAGGAATCAGCTCCTGTGCAAGGAAATACGGCACTACAGCGTCTTTTGGCTCTGCATGGTAGTGAATCCCAATCTTGCTTGCAAGGTCAAAGCCTGCATGTTTGTAGAACTCAATGTTTCCTTCCATGCAAATAAAGGTGATTCCCATTTTACGGGCTTTTTCAAGCGAGTAATTCAGTAGCTTTAAGCCGTATCCCTTCCGTTTGTAGTCAGGGTGTATGCTGATTGGCCCGAATGTCCAGCTTGCAATGCTAGTCCCATCGTCAAGGACAATCTGTGCCTTTGAGTACATTACGTGTCCTATGATTTTTCCGTCGCATTCCATTACAAGCGAAAGCTCAGGAATAAAGTCAGGATTACTTCTGTAGCAATGCAGCACATAATGCTCCGTGCAGCCAGGACGGTAAACGTTCCAGAATGAATCTCTGGTAAGATTTTCAACTTCTTTGTAATCACGTGGTTCTTCCACACGAATTGAATAATTTGTGTTCATTGTTATCTCCAAGATTTTTTGTGAGCAAAAATAACCTTGAAAGACCTGCCCAAAAGACTTTTTTAGTCTTTCAAGGCACTAAGCAATGAACCAAACGTTGCTAGATTTTGACATCCAGCCTCCTTGATATTGTTTTCATTAGACCTGTTCGGAAAACTGAAGTTTCCGAACACCTCTATTATAAAACAAAATGTGTGAAAAAGAAAATGAATTCAAACGCTAACAGATTGCATTTCATGGGTAAATATCTGCATTTTGTCGGAATTTCTAGTTTATGATAGTTTAAAACTATCACAAATCCGTTGAAAATAGTATTTTCCATTCTCAAATCAAATTCATATAATTCTGTTGTTCAGAGATTGCAAGTATTTTTGCGAGCGTTTTCTGGGCGGGGCTATTTTATGAACTTTTTAAGGACAGGCTCAACATATAAAACAGCAGGTATTATTATGGCTAAAAAAACATCTGTAATTGGTTTTCCAAGAATCGGAAAAAAACGCGAGCTGAAATTCGCGTCGGAAGCGTATTTTAAGGGTGAAATCGAAGCTGAGGAACTTGAAATCACGGCAAAGGAAATTCGCGAGTATGGATGGAAGAAGATGCAAGACGCTGGCATTGATTTTATTCCGTCGAATGACTTTTCTCTTTATGACAATGTTCTGGACACTGCGTTTCTTTTGGGCGCAGTTCCTGAGAGATACACGTCGCTTGGACTCGGCTCCCTTGAAACGTATTTTGCGGCGGCACATGGCTATCAGGGCGAGAAAGGCGACGTAAAAGCTTTGCCTATGAAAAAATGGTACAACACGAATTATCACTACATTGTGCCGGAGCTGTCAGACAGCACGAGAATTTCTCTCTCTTCTGAAAAAAAGCCGCTAAAGGAGTTTCTCGAAGCGAAGAGTTTAGGAATTCAGACCGTTCCGTCTGTAATCGGTGCCTACACATTCCTTCACCTTGCCACTTATACTGGTTCCAAAAGGGCTTTGGATTTTGTTGAGGACATTACGGACTCGTTTGCTGCTCTTTGCGAGGAGCTTTCTACGGCTGGCGCAGAGTGGGTTTCTTTCTCGGAGCCTTCCCTTGTCCTCGATGTCTCTGCCGAAGAGAAAAAGCTGTTTTCCCGCGTATATGAGGCATTGATTTCTAAAATACACACAAAAACGAAGATTAAAATCGCTCTTCAGACATATTTCGGCGATATACGTGACGTGTATGATGAAGTTTGCTCCTTTGCCTTTGATGCTGTCGGGCTTGATTTTGTAGAGAGAAAAAAATCTCTGGAACTCCTTTCAAAAGGATTCCCAAAAAATACGCTTCTTTTTGCAGGTTTAATAAACGGCAAGAATATCTGGCGGGCAGATTATAAGAAGAAAAATGAGCTTGTATCAAAAATTAAGGATTATGTTCCTGAAGAGAATATCGTCTTAAGCCCGTCCTGCTCGCTTCTTCATGTTCCTTACACGACGCAGACCGAAGAAAGGCTTCCTGAGAACATCAAAAAGTATTTTGCCTATGCCGAGGAAAAATTGGATGAGTTAAAAGAGCTTGCCGCTTCAGATGCCCAAGCGTTTGAGAAAAATGCAAGGCTTTTTGAGTGCGAGCGAGTGTTCAAGACTCCTGGGGTTCAAAAAGCGGTCGCGGAGCTTTCGGATTCAGATTTTGTCCGTAAGCCGGATTTTTCTGAACGTGAGGTAATCCAGCGCAGGCGTTTTAATCTGCCGCTTTTTCCGACTACGACAATCGGAAGTTTTCCGCAGACTAAGGAAGTCCGTGCGAATCGTGCGGCTTTTAGGAAAGGTACGATTACAAGAACTCAGTACGTTGCGTTCAATCAGAAAAAAATCGCAGACTGTATAAAGCTTCAGGAAAATCTTGGTCTTGACGTTCTTGTTCACGGTGAATTTGAGCGCAATGACATGGTTGAGTATTTTGGAACACAGCTTTATGGCTACATATTCACCCAGAACGCATGGGTTCAGAGCTACGGCACGCGGTGTGTAAAGCCGCCTGTAATCTGGAGCGACGTGAGCCGCAAGGAGCCTATCACTGTGGAATGGTCTGTGTTTGCCCAAAGACAGACAAAAAAGCCTGTCAAAGGAATGCTTACGGGACCTGTGACGATTTTGAACTGGTCTTTTCCGCGCGAGGATATTTCTCTTCGTGAGCAGGCGGTGCAGATTGCACTTGCCATTCGAGACGAAGTCCTTGACCTTGAGAAAAACGGAATCAGCATAATTCAGATTGACGAGGCGGCATTAAGGGAGAAACTTCCGCTTCGACGTGATGAATGGAGGAGCGGCTATCTCGACTGGGCGATTCCGGCGTTCCGTCTCGTGCACGCGAAGGTGCGTCCTGAGACTCAGATACACACTCATATGTGCTACAGCGAGTTCAATGATATAATCAAGGACATTGACGCTATGGATGCTGATGTAATTACATTTGAGGCAAGTCGGGCTGACTTGAAGATTCTTGACGCTCTTAAAGAAGCGAATTTCCGCACTCAGGTTGGACCTGGAGTGTATGATATTCACTCTGCCCGCGTTCCGTCCGTGGAAGAAATAACGGATGCCTTGCAAAAAATGCTTTTGAAGGTACCAAAAGAAAAGCTTTGGGTAAATCCT
>CADCRJ010000240.1 GCA_902803735.1 uncultured Spirochaetaceae bacterium | reverse complement strand
TGATGAAACAGAAAGGGTTGTGCCTGGAATCGGGGCTGCAATTTTATATGATTCAGGAATCTCCGCGTCGTTGTTTACTGGATACATCCATTGCGTGAGCGGCAAAGCGTTCTGTGCGTCCTTGCTTATAAGAAAATCCATGAACATTTTTGCGCCAACCTCATTTTTAGCACCTTTTATTATGCCGGCTCCCTCTGTCTGCTGTACGTGTCCTTCTGCAAAGACAAGTGCCTTGAACCGTGTAGATTTGTCTTCCTCGTAGTGGTAAGCGGGACTTGTCGTGTAGCTTATTACAAGCGGTGCCTCTCCGTTTGTGAAAGCCCCGTAACCAGCTGTCCAGCCTGGTGCCATTGTGAGAATCGATGGCTTTAACGCTTTCCAGTAATCTGCGTATGAGTCACCAAATCGGGCTACAGTCCATGCCACAAATCCAAGTCCAGGAGTGCTTGTCCTTGGATCCATGAGGATAAGGTTCCTTTTGTATTCTGGTCTTGTAAGATCCTCAAGGCTTCCTGGTGCAGGAACTTTTGAGCTTGTGTCGTAAATAAGGGCAAAATGGCTGTAATCATAAGGTGTAAGGAGCCAGTCGCCTCCAAGAGAGTCTTCCTGTTTCTTTGCGATTATTGTGTCCGCTCCTGTCGGCTTATATGGCACAAGAACCCCTGAAGCTCTTGCTTTTTCTGCAAGGTTGTTGTCTGGACCCATTAGTACGTCTGCGTTTGGGTTGTCTTTTTCAAGGATTGCTTTGCTTAGGGCTTGAGCCGCGTCTCCGCAGTCCACGAACGTTACCGTTAGACCTGTTTTTTCTTTGAATTTTTCTGCGAGAATAGGGGCTGCTCCCCATTCAGCGGCAAAGCTGTCATAAGTATAAACGACGACCTCTTTTTGTCGTTCGTTTGAAACTGTATCTGCTTGATTATCTGCTTTTTTGCAGCCTGTGATAGAAGCAAGCATCATAGTGCCTGCAACAATTGAATTGAAGTATTTCATTGCTTCCTCCGCCGGTATTATCCGGATCAGGTCTACGGGTATTATCTCAGTCCGCATTGCTTGACAAGAAAAGCGAACACCCCGGTTGTATAAAAACTAATATATGATAGAAATCTTCTATTTTTTTGTCAATTCGTGAATTTTTTTATTGCCTTTATAAAATTATATGTTATACTAAAGACTATGAACGCGGAAGAATTTTATAATCATATTGTTGCTAATCCAGATTTAGAGAAAGCTCTTGAAGCTGCTGTTGACAGCGGCAATCTTGAGGACTTCTTGAAATCAAATGGATGTACAGCCAGCGCAGATGAAGTTTCTGCATATATTTCAGAACATTCATAATGAAATTCCTACTTAGGAATTATCATAAATGAAGTATCGTCTAGCGTAATGCTTTTTGTACAGTTGTGTTAGGCAGCCGTTTATCTTTATTGATAAGCGGCTTTTTTGTCTTTATGCAGTTTGACTAGAATTTAAGTCCGTTTTTTATAACGTTGCCATACCACTCAGCTGAATCTTTGAGTATTCGCTGCCCATTCCTGTAATCAACGTATATGAGACCAAATCTCTGTGTATAGCCTTCTGCCCACTCAAAGTTGTCAAGAAGCGACCAATGGAAGTAGCCCCTTACATCGACTCCGTCCTCGTAGGCTTTTTGAAGCTGTGACAGGTATCGTGTCTCAAAATCAATGCGGGCAGGGTCGTGCACCTTGCCGTCGAGAGAAACAACGTCGTTGCAAGAAAGACCGTTCTCGGTAATGTAGAGTGGGGTTTTGTAACGCTCGTAAAGGAATTTTGGTCCCCAGTACAAGCACTCAGGCGTAATTGGCCAGCCGCTGGCTGTTCTAGGGAATCCCTGATAGCGTTCTACAACCTCTGGCTTACCGTCTTCGCCCATTCTTATCATCCTGCCGTTGTAGATATTCTGGCCGTACATATCTATCGGCTCTGATATAAGCTTAAGGTCGTCCTTTGTTATTTTTGGAAGCCATTGAGCATATTTTTTGAGACCTTCCTCCGGGTATTCGCCAAGCATAACTGGGTCTGACCACCAGCTTATTCCCCAAGACCATGCGTCCGGGTCAGGCAGTCTGAACATAAAAAG
>CADCRJ010000239.1 GCA_902803735.1 uncultured Spirochaetaceae bacterium | reverse complement strand
GTTTCTCAATGTTTCCAAGCAACTGATGATCGTTTACACCGAGTGTGCGATTTGCATACATTGAGCTCATGTTGTGATTGATAACCATAATTTTTGTCCTCCATGATTAAAACTGTACAGCTTCATGCTGTCAGTCCTGCATTGTACGGGCTGTTTTGGTTTTTGCGCCCCCTAAAACAGATTTAGACCCACTACAACAGGAAGCGTAGCTCGTTTTTTATAAGCGACACTTTCTGTTGCCACAAATAATTATGAAGAACTATTTCAAAGAACAATGGATGTGTCTAAACACACATCAAAGATTATGATTATATTTTAATGCTTTTTGAATAAAAGTAAAGAGGTTAATGCAAAAAAAAGCGGAAAATTATCGGAAGAAGTTACAACTATCTTCCGATAATTTTCAAATGGTACTATCTCAACAATGAAAGTACTGTCTGTGACTGTGCATTAGCCTGAGCGAGCATTGCTGTGCCAGACTGTGTAAGAATCTGATTCTTTGTATAATCAACCATCTGTTTTGCCATATCTGTATCGCGAATACGGCTCTCAGAAGCCTGAAGATTCTCTGCAGCAATATCAAGACCTTTTACTGCGTACTCCATGCGGTTCTGGTAAGCACCGAGATCTGCACGCTGTTTGTTGATCTTTTTGAGACCCTCGTCAAGAGTACCAATTGCGCGGTTGGCCGTTTCCGGAGTTTCGAGAGACAAGATAGTCTCTGAGCCTACTTCGCGGATTCCCAAAGCAGCAGCTGTCATTGTTCCAATGAAAACCTGAACGCGCTGATCCATGTTAGCACCAATGTGGAACCACATAGAAGCAGTTACAGAATTTTCACCTGTTGACTGAGCAAAGCGACCTGTGAGCATGTTCATACCGTTGAACTGTGCCTGAGAAGCGATGCGGTCAACTTCAGCTACGAGAGCAGAAACCTCAACCTGAATCTGCATGCGGTCTTCATCAGTATAGATACCGTTTGATGACTGAACAGCAAGTTCGCGGATACGCTGCATGATATCTGTTGTCTCCTGCAGATAACCTTCTGTTGTCTGGATGAAGCTGATACCATTCTGTGCGTTCTGTGAAGCTTTGTTCAAACCACGAATCTGTGCACGCATCTTCTCAGATACTGCAAGACCAGAAGCATCGTCACCAGCGCGGTTGATTTTCTCGCCTGATGAAAGTTTTTCCATGTCTTTTGAAAGACTCAAGTTTGTTACTCCAAGCTGACGGCTTGAGAACATTGCTGACATGTTGTGGTTAATGACCATAGTTTTTTCCTCCGTGGAAATTGTCAGTCAGAATCCTTTCTGGCTGTTTTGTAAAAGGAAACATCAGTATTACAAGGCTACATCCGTCTCCTTTTACGTTGACGTATCTGTGCGGAAGCTTCTACGAAGTTGTACCGCACATGATTTGTCATTTATTGTATCGGCATTGCGCTTTAGAAACTTTAATTAAAATTTTCTAATTTTTTGAGGCTCTCAAGGATCCCGGCTATTGCATGAACTGCTTTTCCTCTGTGTGAAATCCTGTTCTTTTCATCCGCGCTGATTTCGGCGACGGTTTTCCCGTACTGAGGAAGATAGACAATCGGGTCATATCCGAATCCTCCTGTACCAGCCTGCTTGTCGATACTTTCTATAAGCTCTCCTTCAAAAGTTTCTTGTGCAATAAAAAAACGGTCTTCTGAGAACATAAGCACGATAGAGCAGGTGTAGTGGCAAGCTCTTGTTGTTGGGTTTGCCGAGTTCAGATGTTCTATAAGCATACGGTTCTGGTCTTCCTGAGAGATTTTCTTTCCGTCAGGACGGCCTTTTGGAAATTCTTTTCCTGCATAGCGGGACGTGAAAATCCCGGGTGCTCCAGCGAGCCCGTCAACGCAGAGTCCTGAGTCGTCTGCAATAACGGGTTTTTTCACAAGATTCCAGAGAGCCTTTGCTTTTATCATGCTGTTTTCATAGAATGTTGTGCCTGTTTCTTCAGGATTGAATTCGATTCCGTCATCAGAAGGAATCCGAATCTCATAATCTGGCAGAATCTGTTGCATTTCTGCTTTTTTGTGTTTGTTTCCAGTTGCTAGGTATAATGTCATAATAGGCGATAATATACTAACATTTTTTGTAAGTCTATTATTTATTAGGAAGATGTGCATTCTTCCCGATAAATTTTTTGCATTTCTTCTATGACGCCGTCTTTTTTTACATGAGATATACAGAAATATACTTTGCGCGGTTTTATGCCTAGCTTTTCGGCTATATCTTTGTTTCTTGGTGCAATTGAGTATCGATGCAGCAACATTTTGTTCTGCTCTTTCCATTTTTTTGTCTGATTCTCGTATTTTCGTCTTATTTCATTGTATTTGTCATTGTTTGAGTCCATGAGAGATAGTTTGATGTTATAAGCCCTATGAAAAAGATACGCTCTGTTTCTTCTGTTTATTAGATGATTTCTTTTGGTTGCTGTTTTTTCTTTTGTTTTTTTTAGGGATTCTATCATTTCCAGTAGTTCTGATTTTTCTACCTGTGTAAAATCGCATACCTTGTCAATCGTTTCATCATTCAGTTCTTGGCAGGATTTTAGGGCGAGTATCAGGGTTGTTAGTTTTGCGTTTGTTTTGTGTTTTGTGGATGTCTTTTTTGCTTTTGTGGATTTGGGTTTCTTTTTGGATTGATAGGAGGGAAGGGGTGTGCTTTGAACATATTCAGAGGCGGCGTTCCTAAGGGCTATTTCTAGTGTTTTTTCGTATGTGGTGTGTATTGCCCATTTTCGTTGCCATGATTGTTTGTAATTATTTATACAAGAATATAGAAATGTAGAAAATTTTATATTGCCAGGCTCAAAGGAGTTGATGAATACTTTGAGCTTAGGGAAAAGTTCCAGCAGAAATTCGCTGCAATCATCTTCTTCCCAGCCTAGGAGACCGAAGTTTCTCTTGTTTTGGAAAATATATTTCCAGAGCTTTTTTGCGCCTTCATCTAATGAAATCTGATTATTTTTTACGAGTGTAGGGATTTCTTCCAAAAGTGAATTTGTCATAGTATCTCCTTATACACGGAATGAAATGAATTTTTAGATTTGGTTAGTTTCCGTATATAAGGAGATACATAGCAACATCTATGCCAACTTCTGAAAAACGTCAGTTTTTAGAAATAATGGAGTTTTTGGCTTATAAATCTTGCAAATTCTTGCAAAATTTTGCAAATAGGTTGCAAGATTCTGCAAGATTTGTGCAAGAAAAATAATATGGGAGGCTCTAAAAATATTCAAATTTTAAATTTTTAGAGACCGTTATGCTTAAGAAAGAACTTTTTCAAATTCTTTGCGAATCAATGGGATGAGGTTTTCTAGGGTTCCTTCCGTGCTGAGACCGGATGCGTTTTTGTGCCCTCCGCCTCCAAATTTTGCTGCGATGAGACTTACGTCAACATCATCACGAGAGCGGAATCCGGCTGTACAAGTGTGTTCTGTGTCTTGTCGAACAAAGACTACGGCTTCAATGCCGTCTACTGCGAGTAACAATGAATACAATGCGTCGCTGTCTCTACCTTCCTGTCCGAATTTTTTCGTATCTTCCATTGTTTCGTAAGTTATGGCAAGCTTATTGTTGCAGTAACGTTCAGTACGAGAAAGCATGAGACCAAGCAACTTTCTTGTGTTGTATGCTTTGCCACTTGTCATTGCATCGTAGGTTTTTCTAGGATTTGCTCCTGCTTCGACAAGGCGGGCCGCAGATCTGAAAACTTCAGCCGAATCTTCTTTTAGGAACCTGAAATAACCTGTGTCGGTAGAAAGCCCGAAAAACAGATTTTCGGCAGTTTCTTTTGAAGGCTTTCCGATTGTTTTCTCGTAAATCTTCTGGACGAGGCAAGCCGGT
>CADCRJ010000238.1 GCA_902803735.1 uncultured Spirochaetaceae bacterium | reverse complement strand
TTTACGAGGCTATTTGCGAGCGTGACAACAGTTACGAGTATACGACTTATTCTGATTTTCTTATGAAATGCAGTAACTATACTGATGTTCTTGAATGGGGTTATCAGAATCATGTTTGGGAAACCATGTTCTTGATGGCTTCCCGCGTGAATGATAGTGGAAAGACAAAAATAGCAAAGCAGTTCTTCTATGTTATGTCAAAATCGATGCCAGATTCATACTGGCGTGCAAAAGCTTTGAATAAGATTAACTAGAGTTTTTCTTGTAAATGTGAGGTCGAATGTCGAAATTTTTTGAAACTCGACATTCGACCCATTAAATTTTGTCTTAGTAATGCAGACCGATTCCTATATAAATCTCATATTCTGATATGTCTTTTCTTCTCCAGCTGTCGTCGTAATACTCTGGACATTTCTTTTTTATCAGTTTCTTTCCTAAGTCAACGCCTGCACTTGCTCTTACTACAAGGGAACGCCATTTTTGCGGATATATAAGCACTTCAAGTCCGCCTGCATACCAGCCATCTTTTATTGCAAACTGCTTTTTTGTGACCGTATTTGTCGTTAATGCCGTATCGAAAAAAGGCGACAGTTGCATTTCAAAGTCAAAAAGTCCGACGTGCCGTGTAATCCAGCTATCTTCGCCAAAAATTGCCCCGCTTATGTATGACCACTTTGTTGTAAAAATGTGTATAGGAACGTCAAAATTGAAAATCATTGCACCAGATACTTTGAGTGCTTTTTTCTTTGAGCCTTCAATTTTCTGGGAATCCCTTATACCCCTTAGATAGTGCCCGATTTTTGCCGTGTCGTTAAAAAAAGCAAAACCGCAGAATCTAGATGCGATTCCTGCATATTTAAACGCTTTGTATGCGGCAAGGTCGGCAGAAAGCTTTAGACTGTATTCGTCAAGTTGGTAGTCGTAGGCTACTGACTGGCTGACTGTCGCGGACAGACCATTTCTAAATGAGCCTTGCCAGTTTATGCGTTCTGTTGAAAGTCGGTGTCCTACTTCGAGAACAGGACTTGTCAAGTCGGGGTTTTCTGGGTTTATGCCGTTTTTGTCATAGTTTACTGTTGTCAAGGCAAACGGAGTCCAAAATACGTGTCCCCACTTGTTTATTGTCATAATCTTTACAGGCATTGAAAGCTCTGCCTGTGATGTGTTGTAAAGCTCGTCGTCGTATTCGGTGTAATCAAAATCCCTTGTGATGGCTTGCGAGACTTTTAGCTGCAAGGCAAATGTTTCAAACGGCAACTTGAATGTAAATCCTGTCTTGAATGCAAATTCTGGGCGCGACTCCCCAAAAGTGTAGGCAAGCATATAATCATTGTTCCATTGTGAGTCAAGCACAAAAAGCTTGAACGGATAATCGTATGAAAAATTGAAAACTATGCCTTTTTCCTGCTCGTCTTCTGTATCTTCGTCCATGTCAGAAAGGTAGCTCGCGTCAAAGCTCAGAGGTTGCATCGTTCCAAGAAAATTCGCATCTTTAACCTTTAGCTTTGCAGAGACACCGCTGTTAGAATCATATTTGGGGTAGGGGATTGCGATAAAATGCTTTGAATCAATTGCACAGACGTTTATATGAACAAGCTGCAGCTCTTCGTCCGAGCCTTCTTCTATAAATCGCGTCATTACTTGGGCAAAGCTAAAAACTCTTTGATTTTCAAGCTGCTGCTGAACATCGGCTATATAGTCATTAAATTCCTCAAAAGAATTGAAAACCCGTGTTTTTGATATTTCTACCGCAAGCTCTAATGGATATTGTTTTGTGCTTTGTAGTTCATAGTCAACGCTTGCAATCTTGAATTTTTTTGCACCCGCATTAAGAATGCAGGTACAAGCGAGAAAAAGAGCGAGTAGGGATTTTTTCATTAGTATGCGCCCTTTCCACGCAATACAGTATATATCGTTTTTACTATAATCCAAATATCAAGCCAAATTGACCAGTTTTGTATATAATAGGAATCAAGAGTTATTCGCTCCTCATAACCTGTGTCTGAGCGACCAGAAATCTGCCACATTCCGCTTAATCCTGGCTGTACAGAAAGAATAAAATCCGCACGTGAGCCATATTTTGCAAGCTCTGGCTGCGTTACAGGACGAGGTCCGATAAAGCTCATCTCGCCGGTAAGAACATTGAAAAATTGAGGAATCTCATCGATGCTGGTCTTTCTCAAGAATTTGCCGATTTTAGTTACGCGCGGGTCATTTGTAAATTTTCGATCACGTTCCCATTCTTTTCTCATATCAGGATTTTCTGTGAGGATTTTTTTCAGCATTTTATCTGCATCAACGACCATCGAGCGGAATTTCCAGCATTTGAATTCCCTGCCGTCCTTGCCGATTCGTTTGTGACCATAGAAAACAGGCCCTGGACTTGTAATCTTGACAATCAGGGCTACGATTCCAACTAATGGAACTGTCATAGGTGATGAGACTAAAATTAGCATCAAGTCTATAAAACGCTTTAAGAAAATGCTGAACATTTTTGTCAGGTTGTGGGTCGAAGAAAAACCAAGAATCCCGCCAAAATCCCTTATATTTAATGAAATTGTGTTTGTGTCCTGGTATTTTGGAATTTGGATTGTATAGCGATAATATGAATTTATCAGTGTCGTGTCCAAATCATAGTTGCACAAAATGGCGACTTTTATACCGTAGGATTTAATCATTTTGAACGTTTCTTCTGTCGGATCAAATTCTGGCAGGTTGAAATTACTGGTTTTTGAGTTTTTATGGCTGTTGATTATGAGAGCTGGCTTGTAGCCAAAATCTGGGCGTTTTAAAAGTCGCTCTACTATTGCGTTGCCACTAGTGCCGCTTACGTAGATAACCGCAGGAACTCCGTACCATTTGCATTTTGCAAACTGGTGTCTTGCAAATTCTCGTGAAATTGGAAGCATAATAGTAGCAATAGGGATTGCCATGATGAGTCCGAATGCAATTGGCCATTTAGCCTCTATGTTTTTGAGCGTTATTATTGAAAGAGAAATGCCAATAAAACAACAGCTTATACAAAGTGATATACGCTTTACTTCTTCTGCTGGTGGCAATACAAATCCAGGATAAAGACCAGCGATGTAAAAAACTGCAATTATTGGAGGAAGATAAGTCCAGTAGTTTATGAACGTCCTAAAATCCATCCAATGGTAATTTGTAATGTTTACTACTAAAAAACCTATACAAATTGAAAGCATAAGCATTGCACAATCTATAACCGCTAATGCAAAACCTGATGTGAATGAGCTTGTCTTAAAAAAATGAGTCCTAAAGTAATCTTTATATTCTTTTTCTGTCATATTGATTGAGTGTTGGTAATTTATGCGTTGCCTTTAATCTTATATGATAATCTGATTAAAGTCTATGAGGATTTGCAATTTATAAATTTGCAAATGCCCTTAAGATAACATCGCATGATTTTTCATAGGAATATTCGGTTCCGATTCCATTTTCCTTTAACTTTGCTATGTCAACAGGCTCCATTTTTGATGACAAAAGCTTTTCTGCAAGCGACTCTGCGTTCCCTGCCTCAAAAAATTCCACAGGAAAGCCGTTGTAAATTTCCTTGAAAACAGGAATGTCTGACAAAATAACGGGGGTTCCCATTGTCATCGCTTCTAGCGGAGGTATGCCGAACCCCTCATACAATGACGGTTGCACCAGAAGCTTTGCTTCTGCGTAAAGCTCTTTTAATGCGGCGTTGGATATTTTTCCTGTGAAAACAACGCTGTCTTTTGGCATTTGCTCAAGCCTACGGACGGTCTCTACATCTCCTGTTTTGAAATTATCCGCATTTCCGACAATAACCAGCTTTTGTGAAAATCCTTTTTGCCGTGCTATTTCATAAGCATCAAGCAATGTTTTTAAACCTTTATGTTTTTTTATGTTTCCTACAAAGAGAATCTCATCTTTTTTTTCCGATATAACGTCATCTTTTGTTAAATATGATGGAACCGAGTTGTAGGTTATGTAGATAGGTTTCTTGCATTTAAGTTTTGCAATAATCCTTTGCTTTGAGAATTCTGAGACTGTAAATATTCCATTTGAAAAATTGATTGCCCGCTGGTAAAAGAATTTTCTGGCGATTTTTCCTATTGTGCCCGTTAGCCCCGGAACGTCAAGAAAAACAACGTCGTGAATCGTTGAGAAAATTGGCAGGGATATTCCTCCAGGGATATTGCAGTATGGAGTAAAATAAACGTCATACTGGTGTATCTTTGAGAGAATGTCTTTTGGAAAGCCTATCATTTCTTTGAGTGAGAAAGGCTTTATGTCGCAGTAACAAAATTCTACGTTTTTCTCACGGATAAAATCAGTACATTGCTCGTGCTTGCCTAATAAAAGGCATTCGTTATTTTTTAAAAGATG
>CADCRJ010000237.1 GCA_902803735.1 uncultured Spirochaetaceae bacterium | reverse complement strand
TGAAATCCCGATTCGGCTTGCAAAGGACATAACGCTCAAGCCCAACAAAAACGGCAAGGCACGCTTCTTTACGCAAGGAATTATGAGGACTATCAATTTCAAAACCGTCAAAGAGCTGGAGCTTGTGGGAATGACGGAATTTGAGGAAGAGGCTCTTTGCCATCGCGGATACAATTATCCGCTCGAAACGCTAATCATTGCTGACGGCGTTAAAAAAATCGGCAAATCTGCGTTCTCTTATTTAGAGCACCTCGTTTCCGCTACGATTCCTGACAGCGTGACTGAAATCGGAGATGATATTTTCGAGCATTGCGAGTCGCTGTGTTCCGTGTTGATTCCGAAAAAACTGACGAAAATCAACGGAATGTTCTCTAGTTGCCAATCCCTGAAAAACATTGACATTCCCGACACCGTTAACCAAATCGATTCTGGGGCGTTCTTCTACTGCGATTCCCTTGAGTCTGTGAAAATCCCCGAAGGTGTGACGGAAATCGGAATGCATTCGATTCAGCACTGCATATCGCTCAAATCCATAAGGATTCCGAAGAACGTAACGAAAATAGGCCCTTGCGCATTTCAAGATAGTACGGCTCTTTCGTCCATCGAGTTCGATGGAACGGTGGAACAATGGAACAAAATATGGAAAGGTTTTAACTGGAATGTCGGAGTACCAGCCAAAACTGTGAAATGCACAGACGGCGACGCAGAAATATAAGGAAGAAACACGAACAGGGCACGTTGCGGGCATCGTGGCAAAAAAGCTCAGAAGCCGTTGTATGTGACCAGCAAAGGAATGGACAATGAAAAAGCCAAGGAGCTTGTCAAACAAATGGCAGGAGAGAACAGGCTTCCTTACTTCGTGAAACTTGCAGACAGCAGGGCAAGAGATTGGAATTGCTAGGTAGAATAACCTGACTGGTATTAAATTCTTCTGCATTCTCTTTACCTGTAATGCAGGATTAAAAACAACTCTATTCCCATTGAAAAAAAAATTTTGTATAATAAGGCTTTAGTATGAGTACTAAAGCATGCCTTGTCCTGGCAAACGGACTGGTCTTTAATGGAAAAAGTTTTGGAGCTTCTGGCTGTATTACAGGCGAAGCTGTCTTTACCACAGGAATGAACGGGTACTTGGAGACACTTACTGATCCAAGCTACTACGGACAGATTGTCACCCAGACATTCCCTCTTATCGGCAATTACGGCGTAATTCCCGATGACTTTGAAAGCGCAAAAATCCATGTGCGCGGATATATCGTCCGTTCTTGGTGCGAAGCTCCTTCCAATTTCCGCAACGGCGGAACCCTTGATTCCTGGTTAAAATCTCAAAACATTATCGGTTTGTATGACATTGACACACGTGCACTCACAAAAGTCCTGCGTGAAGCTGGCGTTATGAACGGCATGATTATTGCGGGAGACTCAGAAGAAGCAAAGAAGGCATTCGCCGCATTGGAAACAGAAAGCGGCAAGGCAGCCCTGCTTGAAACAATAAAAGCTTACAAAATAGAGCAAGCAGTTGAGACGGTCAGCTGCAATGCAACAAAAATAGAAAAAGACGCGAACACAGTATTCGCAGAAAGTGCCGCATACAGAGCAGTTCCTGTACGAGCAGACGGTACAAAGGAAAACGACCAGCAAGCCGCTATGAAAAACGGGCTTGGCAAAAAAGTAGTGCTCTGGGACTTCGGCGCAAAAGCAAATATCCGCCGTGAACTGCTCAAAAGAGGACTAACGGTCGTTACAATGCCTTGCACAGCAACAGCGGCTCAGATTCTTGCCGAGAATCCAGACGGCATAATGCTTTCAAACGGTCCAGGAGACCCTAGCGACAACGTAACAATTATTGCAGAAATCAAAAAGCTGCTTGAAAAGGATATCCCGATTTTCGGAATCTGTCTTGGTCACCAGCTTTTGGCACTCGCAAAAGGTGCAAAGACTTCTAAGCTCAAATATGGTCATAGAGGCGCAAACCAGCCTGTAAAACACCTTACAACAGGCAGGGTCTATATCTCCAGCCAGAATCACGGATATGCCGTCGAGAACGACACATTGCCAAAAGGAGCCGTGCTTAGCTTTGTAAATACCAACGACGGAACTTGCGAAGGAGTCACTTATACTGACACTCCAAGCTTCAGCGTTCAATTTCATCCAGAAGCAGCGTCTGGTCCATTGGACACAAGTTTCCTTTTTGACGAATTCGTGAATTTAATCAACAACCACTCATACTTCAAGGAATTCAAGACTCCTTACCAGAGAGTAGACGCAATCGCTTATTTTGCTTCTACTATAAAGGACAGCAAAAAGAACCGTGCGTAGGCGATTCTAAATGCAGAAAGTCCTTATGTTGCTAAAATGGCTGCCAGCCACATTCATTGTGTCTTGCAGCTGGTATCTTTCGTCCCAGCCAAAACTGGAGCATATGCCTCAGTTTTGGAACGCAGACAAGCTTGTGCATTGCGTATGCTTTGCAGGGCTTGCGTTTTGGGTAGCATTTGCTCTTGGAACAGGTCTCAAAAAAATAAAGCGGCTCTCATTTCCCATAGTTTTTGTGTCAGTTTATGGAATAATCGATGAAATACATCAGTCTTTCATATCAGGGCGCAGCAGCTCTGCATTCGACTGGATTTTTGACACACTCGGAGCAATAATAGGCAGCTTGATTTTTTACGGAATTGTTTCTATATATAGTAATATAGAAGAAAAATAGCACAAATATAACCTATTTTTTTACTATATAATAAGTAAAAATATTGACATTTTCTACTCTACACGGTATCTTCAATAATCACGAAGACGCGACCTTTTTGGGGAAGGCGCGTCTTTTCTTTTCTTAGTACTCAGAGGTACAAATATATGGTTCAATACATCATTAAACGTGTTGCAACAGCCATAATTACGGCGTATTTAGTTGCCACGCTTACATTCTTTATTATGAATTTAGTGCCAGGGGGTCCTTTTCTTGCAGAAAAAGCAGTAACACCTCAGGCACAAGCTGCTATGGAAGCAAAATATGGTTTGGACAAGCCGCTCGGCTCCCAGTATGTTACTTATATTACTGGTCTTGCAAAGGGTGACTTAGGACTTTCTTTAAAGAAACGTGGACGAACTGTAAGCCAGATTATCACAACGAAGTTTCCTGTCAGCGCGAGACTCGGAAGTCTTGCAATGATACTTGCGGTAGCCGCTGGCGTTCCACTCGGTGCCATCGCGGCATTCAAACGCGGAAAAGCCATTGACAACGCCCTTGTCGTTCTTTCTACAGCAGGAATCGCCATTCCAAGCTTTTTGTCTTCAACTTTATTAATGTACGTATTCACTACGAAGCTTAAACTTCTTCCTTCCTTAGGTTTGAACACCCCTCAAAGTTACATAATGCCAGTATTAGCACTTGCGCTCTACCCTACATTCTATATCGCACGACTTATGCGCTCTTCAATGCTTGATGTTATGGGACAGGACTATATGCGCACGGCACGTGCTAAAGGTGTAAGCACAATAAAATCAATATTCAAGCATGCATTACGCAATGCCATCCTGCCAGTCGTAACTTACTTAGGCCCGCTTCTCGCCTCTCTTATGACAGGAAGCTTCATTATTGAAAAAATATTTAATATTCCAGGTCTTGGCTCCGAGTTTGTTGGAGCAATCACAAGCCGCGATTATCCTATGATTATGGGAACCACGATTTTTCTTGCTGTTTTTGTCATTTTTATGAACGTGATTGTTGACATTGCTTATGCAATCGTAGACCCAAGAATCAAATTAAAGTAAAAAAGGACGTAATGATGAGCAACATTTCTGAAGCAAAAAAGAATCCGCTAAGTTTGCAGCTTAATGTGAACGACTTTATTCCAGCATCGGCAGAAGAAAAAGATTCCCTTGTTATCATGCGAGAATCTGTAAGTTTCTGGAAAGACGGTATCAGAAGATTCCGCAGGAACAAAATTGCAATGAGCGCACTCACAATAGTCCTTGTAATAATCTTCTTCTGCTTTATTGTACCAAGTTTCTATCCATACAAGTATGCAGACCAGCTTAAAGGCAGTGAGCGTTTGTTCCCTATGCAGCACTCGGCTCAGGAGCTTGCAAGAATTGAAGCCGGCGAAAAAGTTTTCCCACATTTTCTAGGAACTGACCAGAACGGTCGAGATTATGCAATCCGTGTAATGGTTGGTGGCCGGGTCTCAATGGCAGTAGGAATCGTAGCCTCTATCCTTATTCTTATGATAGGCTCACTTTACGGAGCAATCGCAGGATACTTTGGCGGCGTTATTGACCTTATAATGATGCGTATTGTCGATATTATCTATACAGTACCTGATGTCCTTATCATTATCCTGCTTGCGGCTACATTGAAATTCCCGCTTGAAAGCCTTGGAAAAGTGGCCGGCTTCGGGTGGATTCACACGTTAGGACCGAATATGGTCTCAATGTTCATTGTGTTCGCGCTCTTATACTGGGTCGGAATGGCCCGCATCGTGCGCTCTCAAATTATGATTCTTAAACAGAACGAGTACGTAACAGCTGCAAAGGCATTGGGAGCACGAAAACGCCGCATTATTGGAAAGCATCTGATTACAAACTGTATCGGAACCCTTATCGTAACGACTACGCTTCAGATTCCGTCATCAATATTCACGGAATCATTCCTTTCGTTCCTTGGTCTTGGTGTTCAGGCTCCAATGCCATCTTTGGGTTCGCTTGCATCTGCTGCCCTCAACGGATTCCAGACTTATCCTGAAAAATTGTTTGCTCCGGCAGCTCTTATTTTCGTCATCATTTTGAGTTTTAACCTTTTGGGCGACGGACTCCGCGATGCATTTGACCCAAAACTAAAATCATAGGAGAGCGAAATGTCAGAAAATACAACAAATAAAAATGAATATTTGGTAGACATTCAGCACGAGAAGCTTTCGTTCTTTACGCCAGCAGGAGAAGTTCGCGCGCTAAACGACGTGACTCTCCGTATGCAAGAGGGCGAGGTTCTTGGTATAGTCGGTGAGTCTGGCAGCGG
>CADCRJ010000236.1 GCA_902803735.1 uncultured Spirochaetaceae bacterium | reverse complement strand
GGTATAGAATGTTCCTAAAATCTGTATTTTTTTTTTTTTTTTATCGGATTTTATTCCCTGCTGCAAGAGAATCATGTTGTAATCATCTTCAGGTCCCAAAATGCAGTACCATTTTGGACCAATTCCCTGAGAGAGCATTCTTTTTGCCATAAGCTCGCCAACTTTCTCTGTGTTTACAGATATGTACATGCTAATGTCCGCTTCTGTAATAAGACGATCGTAGGCTATTACAGGAATCCCCTTGGAACGGAGCTTTTGAATTGTATCACCGAGGGAGTCCCTTTTTTTCGCGAGCACAACGACTGCATCAACCTTGCGTTCCATTAGGTAAAGAAGCTGCTTGTTCTGGGCTTCCACGCTGTTTCCTGCGTTCTGTACAATAACATCAGCTCCAAGTTCTTTGACCCTGTTCATAAAGATGTCAAGGTCTCTCTGCCAGCGTTCAAGGGCAAGTGTGTCAATTGAAAAGCCGATGCAAATGCGGTGGGCCTCTTGCTGTGATTTTTCCGCCTCGTGAGCTGAAACGCTCTTTCTGCTGCATGAAGCAAATACGGCAATAGCAAGCACTACTGTGAAGAATTTTATATGAGGTAGTTTCTTGTCCTTACTTTTGTACTGCATCTCTGAACTCCGTTGGTGTCATGCCGAATTTGTTCCTGAAAATTCGGCTGAAATAATTCTGGTCGCTGTAACCGATAGCCGCGGAAATCTCTTTGATGCTGAGCCTGTGGTCTTTCAGTAGCTCTCGGGCTTTTTCCATCCTGACATCTGTGATGTAAGCCACATAATTCACGTTTTTTTCTTCCTTGAACAGCTTGCTCAAATAGAATGGGCTTACGTTCACTTCCTGGGCTGTGTCTTCCAGCGAGATATTTTCAGAGAGGTGCTCATTCACGAATGCCGTCGCCCGCTCTATTATTGGGTTTACAGCCCGCGAAGAGGCTTCCATTACAGCAGAGGCACATTCGCAGCAGATGTTCCTTACGAACAGCTCAAGGTTTGACATATCATTCTCTTTGCTTAGAATCGAGAACGCATTATCAAACATATCGTTGTGGTAAGAAGAGTCTATTTCTGTCGTTATGTTCCGTACATTTACGAGCAGCTCGAACAATGCGTTCTTTGTTTTGTCAGGGATTCCGGCATTCTTTGCGACCAAGGCAGAGACGTATTTTTTTATGAAAGCGGGCAGGGCAGAGGCATCTCCTGCACGAACCCTGCCGAAAATCTTTTCTGCAACTTCGCCCGCAATGTTCTTTCCGCTCTGATTTTCAACCCATTCGCTTGCAAATATTATCCCGCCTTGCTCAGGAACGCTGTTCAGCATCTCAAGGGCTTTGTTGTATGCGGCTGTCGTTGATTCCGAGCTTGTCTCGATACGGCTCACGCCAGCCTTTATGCCTGAGCATATCTGTATTGAGATTAGCTTGTACAAATCTTGCAAATGGTTCTGGATTTCTGTCTCGTCATTGTCTTCGTACATTCGTTTTGGAAAATAGAAGAAAATAGCGATTCTGTTCATCATAAAGGACCCGATTATGCAATGAGTCTTTGGGGTAAGCGTGTCCCGAATCTTTGTGTACATATCGTACTGCTTTTTCTCCTCGATGCGAGGAATCTCAAGGCAGCAGAAGCAATAAACGCAGTCTTCAATCGCAAAGTAAGAGAAGTATTCTGATACGTCTGTTCCGCCTCCAAAAGCAGCCGAGTAAATAAAATCACTTTCTACCATTGGCGAAACAAGGTCGAGCTTTTTATGCAGCTCCTCCTCGTCCGAGATGCGACCGCGTTTTTTGTCGACGGAAGCCATCGCGCTTCTTATTGTATCAACGACGGTATTCCTGTTGACCGGCTTTGTGAGATACTTGAAGGCTCCTAAATTTACGGCTTCCTGTGCGTACTGAAACTGGTCGAACGCGCTGAGAATGATAACCACCGTGTCTGGCTTTGAGTGCATTATATAGCGGACTGTCTCCAATCCGTTGAGGCCAGGCATATTTATGTCCATGAAGATTATGTCAATCGGATTCTTCGCTACGATTTCAAGTGCTTCCGTGCCAGAGGTGGCAGAGAAAAGTTTTACCTGCTCGTCAAAATTCTTGCTGATAATGAATGTGAGCGAGTCAATCATTATCTGCTCGTCATCGGTCAACAATATATTATACATTTGGTATCCTCAGTAAAAATGTCGTGCCGCCACCCTCGTTATCCAGAATGTCAAAGACATCGTGCCTGTGAAAGTACAGCCGGAGCCGCGAGATAACGTTCACCAGACCTGTTCCCGTTCCGTCAGAAGCCTGCGGAATTGTCCTCATGTCAGGGTTTTGGCTGAGTATGTTCTCACGAAGTTCTGGTGAGAATCCCTCTCCGTTGTCAGAAACTTTGATTTTTGTCATGTAAAGCTCAGGTTCAACAGAAAGCTCCACCCTCGTCTTTATTTCTGAACGCCCATGTTTTATGCAGTTCTCAACAAGCGGCTGCAAAATCATGCGGGGTAGAAGCTGCGGGTGTTTCTCGTTCGACACGTTCTTTATGAACTCGAACCTCTCGCCGAACCTTACTTTCATAATGTATACAAAGTTGTCTATCAGTGCAAGTTCTTCATCTATCGTTGCTGCCTGTCCTTTGTGACTTATGTTGTAGCGGAAAAAATCTGCGACCTGCTCCATAAAATAGCAGGTTTTGTCCGCGCCCTCTATCATGGCGAGTTGTGCCCCCGTATTCAGCGTGTTGAACAGAAAGTGCGGGTTTATTTGGTTTTGCAACGCCCTTAGCTGCGCGTTCGCGTACAGCTCCCTCATCGCCATCTCCTTCTCTCGCAGCTCGTTCTCTTGGGCTGCCTTTATCCAGATTTGGTCAATGTACTCGCGGATGCTTATAATCATGCGGTCAAAAGCACGGCAGATTGTTCCTATCTCTGTAGAGTCATTGTTTTTGAAAAGCGGAATGTCAAAATCCTGCTGCGCAATACGCAACGCTACTGAAGAAATATCCGATAGCGGCTTTGTGATGTGTGTCACGGAAAGGTAAAGCATTGCGAGAATGAGCAAGAAGAACACCAGAATCAGGGCTATGCTTATCTGCGTTAGAACTATGAACTTGCTCTTGTTAGTTGAGTATATCTCAGCGTTCCTCTGCATGAGCAGAATGTTTAGCTCTTCTATCTGCCCTTGCAATATATCGTAGCAGGCAAGGGTCTTTTTGTAGCCGTCCGAGGCTTTTTGTTCATTATTAGCACGTTGTGCCGTTACGGTCTCGCGGCTGAAATAATACAGACTCATAATGAGCTGTTTTACTACATACTCTTTTTGCAGAACTTCGTCTGTAGACGGCATTTCTGGAAACCAGTACAGAAGCTCCTCGCTTGATGCCTGAAAGTGATAGTAAGAATCAATGCTCTCAAATGTCCTGTAGGCAATGTAATTTTCGAGCGATTTCTCCATGTTGCCGAGCTGGGTTGAGACCTCTGTGAGCTGTGCGTTTGTCTTGTAGGACTCGCCCATGTGCTCCATCATTCTCTGGTCAAGGTAGATGATTGCTACAAGCGTTACCGCCATGATTATTATAGCCGCTACGACACAAGCCATGATTCGCCAGCGGATGCTTTTGTTTTTGAATGGAATCTTCATTTTTCTGTGCTCCTGCTGGTCTTATTCTTGAGTGTGTCTGGTCTGCTTATGCTTACGTCTGCCGCAATGTAGTTATTGGCGTAGCCGTCCCTTATATAGTCAAACAGCTCTTTCATGGCTGTACGCCCGATCTTTTCAGAATCTATTGAAAGAAGCTCTGTTATTGCGCCTTTTTTTAGGTAAGTGTCCAAAACTTCGCCTTGCCCGAATCCGATTATGCCGGTTTTCCCCTCTTTGTGCAGTTCTGTTATGAGCTGCGCAAGGCGTATCGTGTCTTCTGTTGTAAGGCAAACGAACAGGTTCACGGCTCCTGACAAAATCATACGCTTCAGGCTTTCTGTCGAGATTCCTGTCGCTTCTGAAGAATCTGTATCTAGCATCGTTATGTGAATGTTCTCGTGTCCGGCGAGCGTGTTCGTAAGACTGTTCATCAACGTGCTGTAGTTTGGGCTGCGTTCCTCTGGAATACTGAGTATCGCAAGGTTTCCGCTGCCTGAAAGGTATGAGATGCTTTCCATTGCGATTTTTCGTCCAAGTTCTGAATAATTTGTACCGATATAAGCGACTTGCGGTACGTTCGGATTGTACTGTGCGAGTGTGATAAGCGGAATCTCTTTTCCGTTCCTGTTGACGGGCAGGTTTAGGGTCGTGCTGTCTTCTGGAATGCATGTTATTATTCCGTCTGGGTTTGTGAAAGATGCGTAGTCAAAGAGTTTTTGCAGGGTTTTGTCATCAGAATAGGTCTTTGAGACATGAAGCTCGACGACGCAATCGTACAAACCGCTTACAGCCTGTGCTCCGTCATATATTTTGCTCAAAAAGGCATCATCTTCTGCACCGCCTACGATGAGTACATGGTGCTTGCAAGATTTTGCGTTCACGTGATAATCGTCATTCTGCCCCGTAAACAGAGGAATTAGATGTACTATATAAAAGCATGATAAGGTGAGCATAAGTATAAGGAGAATCGCCACCGACATTTTCAGCATTTGATTTTTTGACATTTTCATATAGAGGACAAATGATGCCCCCTCCTTTGACAGAATATAACACGGGCTTTTTGTGCCGTCAACTTGAATTTAGCACATAAATTCAGTATTTTTATAGGAAAACTTAGGAAAATAAATTTAGGGGTTTTAGATGTCAAATCTTCTCGATATACAAAATCTTTCTGTAAATGTTGAACAAAAACAGGTTCTAAAGGGAATAAACCTTTCAGTAAATCCGGGCGAGACTCATGTTCTGATGGGACCTAACGGTGCCGGAAAATCAACGCTAGGATATACGCTTATGGGTAATCCCCGCTACACAGTAACCGACGGAAAAATAATGTTTGACGGCGAGGATATCACCGAGCTTTCGCCAGATAAGCGCGCAGCAAAAGGAATCTTTCTCTCGTTCCAACAGCCTCTCGAAGTTCCTGGCATTTCATTGGAATCTTTCATCCGCAATGCACTTCATCAGCAGACTGGCGAGCGTGTCAAGCTGTTCCAGTTCCAGAAGCAGCTCAGGGCTATGATGCAGCTGCTCAATATGGATGAAAGCTATGCTGGGCGAGACCTGAACGTAGGCTTCTCTGGCGGAGAGCGTAAAAAGTCAGAGATTCTTCAGCTTCTCATGCTGAACCCTAAGCTTGCCATTCTTGACGAGACGGACTCTGGACTTGACGTAGACGCTGTAAGAACAGTCTCTAAGGGCATTGAGGAATACCAGAAAAGACAGAACGGAGCCTTAATCATAATCACGCATTCCACAAGAATCCTTGAAAGCCTCCATGTCGATAAGACCCATGTGCTTGTAAAAGGCAGCATTGTCCGAGACGGAGACTCATCTCTTGTTGACGAGATAAACGCAAACGGTTTTGAGAGCTTTGTTGGCGACTCAAAATAGTCCGTGAAAATGAAAGCGTTTATAGTTTATTGTCATCCATCAGAAGATTCTTTTACAAGGCATGTTAGGGATTCTTTCATAAAAGGCATTTTGGATTCTGGAAATGAGTATGAAATCTCAGATTTGTACAAAATGAATTTTAGAACCGATATGTCTGAAAAAGAATATCTGAGGGATGCGTATTATAATGATTCTGTTCCTCTTGAAGCCGATGTCCTTTTAGAACAGGCAAAAATCAACTCCGCAGATGCTATCGTGTTCATTTATCCAGTATTTTGGACTGAAGCTCCTGCGAAGCTTGTAGGCTGGTTTGACCGAGTTTTTACCTACGGCTTTGCTTACGGCGACAAAACCATGAAGGTTGTTGATAAAGCCTTGTTTCTTTGTACTGCTGGCAACAAAAAGGAGCGGCTTGAGAAATTCGGGCATCTTGACGCTATGAAAAAAGTAATGCTTGGAGACAGGCTTTTTGACCGCGTTGCGAATACGGATTTTGTAGTGTTTGATGATATGTCACGGGAGTTTGAGTCAAGAACCTTGAATTGGGATAAAAATCTAAAAATCGCATACAGTAAAGGCAAATCGCTTTTTGTGGCAGGCTGCAACTTATAATCTAAAATCTGTATCTTGAGAAACTGCTGTACGCGTCCGATTGTTTTCCTGCAAAAAAAACTTTGATAAAAATTATTTTGTGTTATAATTTTAATGTTGCAAAGTAAATTTTTCAAAGGCGGATCGTAGTGATAAATCTTAGTCATAGAATTCGAAGACTGATTCTTGTTGCAATCGGAATTTCTATAAATGTTATTATGTCTCTTCTTATGCAGAGACTTGAGTTTCCTTTTTACTTTGACACCATAGGAACTATTGGCGTGTCTGCTGTCTCTGGTATGCTCTTCCCTGGAATCCTTACAGCTGTAGCAACAAATTTCATCTGCACTTTGTTCAATGAGAATGCGATTTACTTTGCCTCTATAAATGCAATCATAGCGATTTATACGGTCTGGTTCGTACGAAGGCGTTCATTCAAAAAAATTGGAAGAACAATCCTGTTCATCGTAACTCTCTCGCTGTTTGCAGGTTTGGTTTCTTCGCCTATTCAATGGGGGCTTTTTAAACAGCATCACAGCTTGTTTTTGGAAGAGACCCTTCAATCGTTTTCAGGGGCTATGAAACTCTCGCCTTTTGCCTCATTTTGCTTGATAAATATACTGCTGAACATTTTGGACAAAGGCTTTTCTTGTGTTTTCGTGTTTTTGCTGC
>CADCRJ010000235.1 GCA_902803735.1 uncultured Spirochaetaceae bacterium | reverse complement strand
TAGTCGCTCTTATAGCTGCCGCTATTGCAATTTTTTTCTTTATTTCTCGCTATGTCACAACTTACAAGACATCGCCTGCTTATCTCGAAAGAAAAAGAGCAAAGCCAACAACTATTGCAGATTTAAATCAAGTTGCGAAAGAATGTGGTCTTGAAAAGGAAGAAAAAGATATTCTTTGGGCTATTTCAAAAAAGAATAGCTCTATGAATCTTCTGTTTTTTGTAAAAGAAATTGAGCAAGTAGAAGAAGCCATACGCAAAGAGTTTTTTGAATTTGATAATGCTGGCGATGAATTAGGAAAAAATTCTCTGTTTAGTCTTAGAAAGAAACTCTTAAAGGTTTACCAGCAGAAAATTATAATCAAGACATCTCGTGCAATCGATGAGAACACAACTTTTACTTATACAGTCACAAAAGGATTCCATCATAAGATTGTTCTAAAAGAAAGTACACCCGATGGTTTGATTCTTGAACTTCCGCAGTCGCTTACAAACAGTCCTGACAAGCCGGCTGCTCTTTCAAAAATCGCACTTATTTTTGAAGCAAAAGATGGCTCTCCTTATGAGTTTGAGACAAGGGTCGTTCGATATCAACAGGGAAAGAACGGTGAGCAGCAAATGATTACTGTTCATACAGATAAACTTACACCTTTACAGAAAAGACAGGCAGAACGTATCGAGCTTCGTTTGCCTTGTAAATTCAGCTCTGTAAAAGTACAGAACGAGGGCAAGAAAAAAGATGTAATTTATACACCTTCCGAGAAGGAATACGATGGCACATTGGAAGATATTTCTGTCGGTGGTTGTAGGATTATAACAAATCTGCCAATAAAAGCAGAACAATACATTTATTTGAGCGGTCCTTTCAACGGCTCTTATACAGATAATGCTATTGGTGCTATAGTAAGAACGACAAAAAGAAGTGATAATGTTTACATTCTTCATATTAAATTTATAAAGATTGATGTGGCAGCTGTAAACAGAATTCAAGCTAGGGTTTATGGCTACAGTCTTTCAACTGAGTAATTTTTTATACAGGGTTTTACATGAAAGTTTTAGAGATTGATCAAGTTCAAACGGATGAGAATTTCATTTACTACAGAAGAAATTACAAGGCTCTTGCGAAAATAGAGCTCGTTGCAAAAACATTGGATGCAAATATTTCATTTACCATAGAAACTGGTCCTTTTGGCGATAAAGTTATTTTTGTAGATTTTGCACCAGGAACAGAAATTGATTATCCATTGATTCCTGTAAAATCTGCATTGAAGACATTTATTTTAAAAATGGACGATGAAGGCAAACTGCCATGTGCATGACGAATGATTCAAACAGCAAGAACCAAGTTTTTCATACAAAATCTATTGAAGAAACTATAAATCTAGGAAAATTAATCGGTTCACAATTACAGGGTGGCGAAATTTTTGCTATGCAAGGAACTTTGGGAGCTGGAAAAACAACGATCACAAAGGGAATTGCAGAGGCACTCAAAATCGAGGATACAATAACAAGCCCTACTTTCTGTCTTATCTCTGAGTATGAAGGTCGTCTGCCACTTTATCACATGGATATGTACCGCCTTGAAGGTATTGACGATTTTCTTAACTTGGGTGTAGAAGATATGCTTTATGGGAAAGGTGTATGTTTGATTGAGTGGAGCGAAAAAATCATTGACGAGCTTCCAAAATCAACAATTACATTAAAATTAGAACCTATTGGCAATTCAGAAGAACGCAGAATAGAACTTACCAACTGGCCTTATTCTAAAATTGATTGGACAAACTAACATGAAAGCACTAGCAGTTGATTCAGCAACAAGCTGTATGACAATAGCGGCAAAAAATGGCACATCAGTTGTCACATTGTCGCTGGATGTAGGAATGAAGCAATCGCAGAAGATTCTTCCTGCAATAAATTATGTTCTTGAACAAGTAGAAATCAAACCGTCTGAGCTAGATTATATGGCTCTGTGTACCGGACCTGGAACATTTACAGGATTAAGGCTATCTTATGCAGCATTAAAAGCATTAGAGCTGTCTTGCAAAGTACCTCTCTATGGAGTTCCAACGCTTGACGTTTATTCGTATCCGTACAGAAACCTTAATAAGACTGTAATTTCGGTAATAGATGCAAAAAAAGATCAGTTTTTTGCGGCAATCTATAAAAACGGTATAAAAACTGTAGAAGAAAAAGATACTACAGCAGAAGAAATAGCAAGCATTCTCAATGAAAAAGAAGAGATTTTGCTTTGCGGAACTGATGCAAAAATATTTGCAGAACTTCTTGCAGAAAAAAATAAGAATCTTTGTATAAACACATTGGATGTTCAAACAATAAATACAAATTCATTGTTTGAAATGACTGAAAAGATGATAGAAGAAGGTCTGCAACCCCTACAGGATTATGACGGCCCACTCTATCTTAGAAAAAGCGAAGCGGAGCTGGCCCTCGACAAGAGATATCCAGCTTAATAGAAGCCTATTTTGCAAGCAGCTTTGAAATCTTTTCCAAAGAACTTGAGCTGCTTGCAGCCGCTTTATTCTGTTTTTGAATATCATCAAAAACTTCCTGCCTAAAAACTTTTACATTGATTGGTGCTTCAACGCCAATTTTTACTTGGTCACCAGAAATATTAATCAATGTAACCGTTATGTCGTTTCCGATTTTAATTTTTTCATCAAT
>CADCRJ010000234.1 GCA_902803735.1 uncultured Spirochaetaceae bacterium | reverse complement strand
ATTCAATCCGAGAAAAGCACAATGCACAAAAAAACACCGATACAGCACGGAACAAACATAGAACAGTTCTACATGGAGAACAGGCGGTGCTATCTTCTCGGATTTCCGCACACAGATAAAGAGCGAAAGGCTTTCTATTATTTGGCTCTCTTCTCTTTTTGGCAGGCCAAGCGATTTCAATCGCAGTATTCAAAGGTTTATAAGCTGGAACTGGCCGGGCTTGAACCCGGTCAGACCTATGAGATTCTAGTGAACGTTAACGGGCTTGTGCAGCTTGTTCAAATGTAAAGTCGCTTACAAAAAAATCAGGACTAACAGCTTCCATGTTCAGTCTTACCTCCCAATGCAAGTGAGGTCCCGTCGCAAGCCCCGTTGCCCCAGACAAGCCAATCAAATCGCCAGCCTTTACCATGTCGCCGACGCCAACCTTCAGCTCGCTCATGTGGTAGTAAAGGCTGTAAAGCCCTGGAAGATGCTCAATGCATACGCTCCAGCCCGTCGTGATTCTTGATTCGGCAAGAACAACCTTTCCCTGACCGCAGGCACGAACCTCGCTGCCAGTCGGAATACCGTAATCAATGCCGTAGTGCAAGTTCGTCGATGACTTGCCGTTTGAATAGGCAAATACTCGCCTGTCAGCAAAGAAAGACGTGCGGCGCGTCGCAGGAGTAGGCGGCACAAACGCAGAAGTACAATAGATTGAGCCGGTATTCACGGCTTCAAGTATCGAGTTAAGCTTTTTTATCTGCTGCCAACGCTCATTCGAGTCATTCGTCTTTATCGCCGTGTTCTGCGCGTTCAGCTGGATTGTCTCCTTTACGAACTCTTTCGCGCTAATCTTTACAGGCAGCTTGAACTCAGCCTCTGGCATTCCGAACGGCGAGAACGTGACAAAAACAGTATAGTCGCCCGCCTTCAAGTAAGAAGAAAGCGGAAGCCCCGTAAGCAATACAGTCTTATGAAGATTATCAGAAGATTCCTCGCTTATGCTATAAAAGTCAGAATGAGCAAGGTCTTTTTCTGCCCGCTCTGAACCAGAATAAAGCTTTGCCGTGCCTGTACACGGAAAACCAGTTTTTATTAACGTGTCATTCGCCGTCTCAAGCATGAGGCGAACAAAAATCGCATCGCCTGGCTGGGTATTCTGATTATAATAAACAACAAGCTTATACTCCGAAGTATTCCAGCTTCCTTTCTCTGCTGATACAGACAATGCAAGAAGCAACGATGCAAACAATGCAAAAATCTTTCGCATAAAGTCTCCTATTTTCCCTTACTGTAGAGATTTTCTGATGTCAGTGATTATGAGCTGCGGAGTCTCAACGCCGTTGTATGTGTTTCTGGTGATTTTGTAAAGGACATCAACATAATCGCCCTGCTCAAAATCACGGTGCATGTACTCTGCCCCGCCCCAGAAGATTGCCGGCCATTTTGTCTCGCCGCAGTCAAAAGTAAGCTTCAAGTGTTTCTGCTCAACTTTGCCCATGAACTGAGTTCCGCAAATCTTCATATTGCGGCTCATAAACAGAAGCTCTCGGTTTGCCTCTCCATAAGGCTCAAACCTGTCAACGACATCAAGCATTGACGGCTTAAGGTACTCATAAGGCAGCTCTGCGTCCACGTCAAAAGTCTCGGACTCGTCCGCCCCAAGCGTAATGCCGGGGGCAAGCTTGTCGAGATAGTCCAAGAATTTAGGCAGCTTGTCCTTCTCAAAGCTAAAGCCAGCCGCATAATTGTGCCCGCCATGACTAATGAAGATATCGCTCATAGCGTCCAGAAAATCAGTAACGTCAAAGCCGCGGCAGCTTCTCATTGAGCCAATCGCAACGCCGTCAACGAAGGTTATCGCCATTGACGGAACGCCAAAGCTTGAGACAAGCCGCCCCGCAAGGATTCCTGAAACGCCTCGGTTAATTCTCTCGTCTATGATTACGCAGAGCTTACCCCCGTATTTCTCTATAGATTCCTTTGCCTTTATAGAGCCGTATTCCCAAGCCTCGTTTCCGAGCTGCTTTCTTTCATTGTTCATCGAAATGATTTTCTGGGCAATCTCGGCACGCTTTGAGGGGTCTTTCTCCAAGAAAAGCTCAATGCCAATCTCCGGCTGACCGAGCCGCCCCGTAGCGTTCAGGACAGGAACGATATTCCAAGAAAGGTCAACGCTTGTAATACGCTTGTCTAAAAGCTTCTGCAAAGAGAGCAGCTCCATAAGACCCTCACGGGCTTTACCTGCGTTCAGCGAAGAAGTTCCCTGCCGCACAAGGATTCTGTTCTCGTCTTTAAGCGGCATTATATCCGCAAGAGCCGCAAGTGCGACGAGCTGCAAATCCCTCTCGGTCGCCTCTGCGTAGCCAGGAAATTTAGTAAGCAAGTAGCGGTTCATAAACGTTACGAATATGTTGAAGAACCCGCGAATCTCGCTGTCATAGTCCTTATTGTAGCGGGCAATCTTTGATTTTGAGCGCAGCTGCGAAAGAGAAATATTAGCCATCTGAGGCATTATCTTACTAACCTCAGTACGCAAATCCATCATATTGAATTCCGCGCCGCTGCCAAAAATCTGCGACAAAAGCCTTTTTGTCTCCTCCATATTCCAGACAAAAATCTGCTGTCCCCTCAAAAAGTCCGGCAGCTTAGTGTTCGTTATAGAAGTTCCCGGCTCAATTTTCTCGCTCAAGACAGCCTTCTCAACAAGATTCTGAGTCTTAAGCACGTCAACAAAGCATTCCTCGCCATGCTCGCCGTTCTCAATGCGAACAGAAAGCAGCGACACCTCGTTCTTGTACAAATCGCTGCGGGCAAAGCGAAGGGCTGACACAACTTTGAACGCGACGGCACAGCCTGAGATGTCCTTGAACGGATAGCCAGAGTCGGCACACTTAGGGTCAATGATTATGGCTGGCGACGGCAGCAGTTCCGGCGGATTATGGTGGTCAAGGACGATGACATCCATTCCAAGCTCAGAGGCATAGGCAATTTCATCAACATTCGAGATTCCGCAGTCCACGGTAATGATAAGCGAGCCGTAATCCTTAGAAAAATCGTCTATCGCACGTTTGTTAAGCCCGTAAGGATCAGCACCTCCCGGCAGCCTCCATTGTACATCAATCCCTATGCCGGAGAGATAGTCATAAAGAACCGTCGTAGACGTAATTCCGTCAACGTCGCGGTCGCCGAAAACAAGAACTTTCTCCCCCTCTTCCTTTGCCTGAAGGATACGGTCAACCACATCCTCCATATTGCTGAAAAGAAACGGATTATGCAAAAAACGGCAGTCATTCTCAAGATAATATTGTATGTCGGAGCCTTCTGTAACGCCCCTCCTTAGCAAGATAGAAGCCGTAAGCGGGTCAACTCCATACTTGGAGTGAATCTGCGCCACAGCTTCCTTTGATATTTGTCTTTTGTTCCAGTTCTTCATCTATTGTATTACCTTATAAATGAGAGGATTTGTTTTTGGCGCAGAGTCAGAGTATGAGATTGCCTCATTCTTCATCATCTCCACAGCCTGCGGGAGGCAAGAATCATCCTTGCCGTACACGTCAAGCAAAAGCTCGCCCTTCTTTACAAGGTCTCCAGTCTTTTTATGCAGGATAAAGCCAGCGTCGGCACATACGCTGTCGTCTGACTTGTTGCGGCCAACGCCAAGGTAAACGCCGGCAAGGCCAGTCTTGAACGCATCAAGGCTAAGGTATCCGTCTTTCTCAGCGAATATCTGCGTATGATGCTCGGAGCGGCGTTTTCCAATCTGAGCCATGAGCAAATCAGCGTTTCCGCCCTGAGCCGAAACATTTCTAAGGAAAATCTTCAAGGCCTCGCCCGACTCAACGGCATTCTTGCATTTTGCGATTGCCTCGTCGCGGTCTTTCGCCTTGCCCGCAAGCATGAGCATGTGCGCGCCAAGCTCATAAGTAAGCTCCATAACGTCGCTAGGACCCTTTCCCTGCAAGCACTCCACGGTCTCCTCAATCTCAAGGAAGTTTCCGACAGTACGACCAAGAGGCGTGTTCATATTCGTAATAAGCGCGCTCGCCTTCTTGCCCATAGCCTGAGCGGTCTTAACCAAGAAGTTTGCAAGCTCCTCCGCGTCCTGGGTAGTCTTCATGAACGCACCAGTACCGTATTTTACGTCAAAAACAAGAGCGTCCGCACCTTCCGCAACCTTCTTAGAGAGAATCGAAGACGTGATTAGCGGCACGGACTCTACGGTTGCCGTAACGTCACGGAGCGCGTACATTTTCTTGTCGGCAGGGGCGATTGTAGGGGTCTGTCCCATCATAGCAAAGCCGTTCTCGGCAATTCCGCGCTTGAACTCAGCCTCGCTAAGATTTACGTTGTAGCCCTCGATTGACTCAAGCTTGTCCAAAGTGCCGCCAGTATGCCCAAGCGCGCGCCCGCTCATCATCGGGTCTTTTACGCCACATGCAGCCACAATCGGTGCGAGCGGCAAGGAAATCTTGTCGCCGACGCCACCGGTCGAATGCTTGTCCACGAATATAGTCCCTGCATTCTCGTCGTCCTTGTGGAATTCGATAACATCGCCAGAGTGAAGCATCGCGTCTGTAAGCGCGCCAGTCTCCTCAAAAGTCATGCCGTTGAAATAAACTGCCATAAGGAACGAGCTCATCTGATAATCAGGAACCTTTCCCGCGACGTAGCTGTCAATGAGGAATTTTATCTCATCAGCCGTAAGTGTCGTGCTTGCAGCCAATGTTTTGTTTCCGTTCTCATCGCGGACGTTAGTCCCGCGCTTTTTCATAATAATATCTATAGCTCTCATAAATTACTCCCAATGTTATTGTAAAATTTTCCAATTCTATTATATCACAAAAATCAAACGCCGTCACTTTGAATCATTTTCGTCAATCACCCGGCTAAAGCCGCCGAAGACCCACACTAATTCGCCCTCCGAGTCCTCGCATTCCATGTGGTCATCCTCATAGACCAAGTACCACGGGGCAGTCTTGCCGTCTATGGTCTCTTTCTGCTCGGTTGCGGCGATAATATGCACAGTCTGCCCCTCAAACAATACGCAACGGTCTTCTATATGTTCACCAAACTTATAGTCATAGTAAGGCATAGACACCTCATACGCATCAAGCGACGGCCACTTTCTCATCTTCGTATTTTCTAGAACCTTAAGGGCTTTTGCGTCTTTTGCACCCCATCCCGGGTATTTTATTACAGTCTCGCCCTTATAATCATAAGTTTTCCATGCAGGACTAGGCGTATTGCTGCGAATAACGGCT
>CADCRJ010000233.1 GCA_902803735.1 uncultured Spirochaetaceae bacterium | reverse complement strand
ATACGGGTGTAAAAATCTATGTGCGTGATGAAAAAGAGGAAATCCGAGCAGATACAAAAAATCTTATTTTCTATTATGAAGATGGATTCGTTAGGCGAGGAAAGTACGAGCAGCCTGATATGGATGATATAAAAGGACCTGCTGGATATTCAAGCTAGTTGAGGTTTTTATGGGGATAGCTCCGATTGATTTGCAGATAATGTATTCTCAAATGAACAACGTTGCAAAAACCGTTGCAAACCAGCAACAGGGAGTGCAGCTTGCTCAGCAGTTGCAGGAATCTAAAATTATTCAGCAGCAGGTAGAGAAAGCTGTCTCCGTAAAAAAAGCCGCTGATGAGGAAACTAAAACCTTAACTATCAATAAAGATGGTCATCGACAAGATTTGTCCGGTGGTCAAGGCGGAAATAAAAAACGGCACGAAAAGGACGAGGAGCCACCTGAACAGCCTCCTGTTTTTAGAGAGCCTTACTTGGGAAACCATATAAATATTACCGGATAATTTTATGCCAGTTATTTTTTTAACTTCGACGCTTATTATTATAAATATAGTTTTTTGGATTGTTTTTTTAGCGAAATTCAAGAAAATCTTTTCAACAGAAGATATTCTCCTTGCAGTTCGTAACGAACTCGACAAAATGATTGCTGATGTAAATAGAAATACGGCAAGGGACTTGAATCTTATTGATGCAAAACTGAAAGACCTTAAGCTTGCTGTTTCCGAGACAGACAGGCATCTTGCCGTTGCAAAGGCTGAAATAGAAAAACAGCAGCAGCTGGCAAGGTTTAGCCAGCAGTTTGATTATCAGGGGAGCTCTTTTGGAAAAGGCTCTGCTGTACAGGAAGCCGTAGGAAAATATCAGAAAAATATTACGGACAGTTTATTTCCTCGGGAGCAAGATGCTTATAGCGAGCAGATTCGTCTGCGAGAGAGGGCAGAGCCTCAGATGCAGTCGGATTTGTTTAACTACAATAAAAATGAAACTATCGAGCCGCAAATAAAGTCCCGCTCTGGAACTTATTTCTCTGTAAAAAAAGACGATGATATGCCTTCTGTTTCTTATGCAAAGGAACCAGTTCTTCCTAAAAAAGATTTTAGGACAATGGTAATGGATTTGTATAATATGGGCAATTCAGTAGAGACGATTGCGAATGAATTAGGGAGAACAACGACCGAGGTTCAGCTTGTAATTGACATGAGCTTCTAGAAGATCAGAGGACTGTGTAAATGGAGTTTTAGGGCTTTTTCGATATCTTGATTTTTTCATAAATTCGAAGTATTATTCTATATCATGACAGAACTTTCCCTAAATCAGCTCAAAAAAATAGCTAAATCTATTCCTGAAGATAGAAAGACAGACATAAAAATAGCCGTCCTTGGCGATACTGCTACGCAACTTCTTGTTACGGCTTTGCGTGGATATGCTTTTTCTGAGAATATCTGTGCAGAGGTTTATGAAGCAGAGTACAATCAGATTTTCCCGGAGATTATTAATCCAGAGAGCGAATTGTATCGTTTTTCTCCTGATTATACGGTGATTTATATGTCATCGGAGAAACTATATGAAGAATTTTGCAAAAAGCCACTTGCTGAGAGAACAGCGTTCGCTGACAATATGCTGCAGCATATTGTCGCTCAGTGGGCGACAATAAATGCTCGTCTAAAGACTCGCATTTTACAGTTTAATTTCGCTGAGAATTCTGACCGCATATTCGGAAGTTATGGTGCAAAAGAACCTTCTTCATATATATTCCAGTTGCGAAAACTTAACTATCTTTTGATGGAAAAAGCTTCTGAAGAAAAATCTGTTTATATTGTCGATTTGTCTACAATCCAGAATGAGTTCGGAAGAAAAAATCTTTATGCTGACAAATACTATTATTCGGCTCGTCTTTCTGTGAGCATCGATTTGCTCCCGAATGTAGCGAAAGAAATAATTGATATAATCAAGCCTATGACCGGAAAGCTTAAAAAATGTGTTGTCCTTGATCTTGACAACACATTATGGGGTGGTGTCATTGGGGATGACGGAATTGATAAAATCCAGATTGGTGAGCTTGGGACTGGCAGGGCTTTCACGGATTTCCAGCTTTGGTTGAAAGAGCTTAAGAACAGAGGAATCTTGCTTGCCGTTTGTAGCAAGAACAATGAGGATACTGCGAAAGAACCTTTTGAAAAGCATCCTGAAATGGTTCTCCGTCTTAATGACTTCGCGATGTTCGTTGCAAACTGGGAAGACAAGGCAAGCAATATCCGTATGATTCAAAAAACACTCAACATCGGCATGGACTCGCTTGTGTTCATCGATGACAATCCGTTTGAGAGAAATTTAGTCCGCTCGATGATTCCTGAAATCACAGTTCCTGAGATGCCGGAGGATCCTGCGGAATATCTTACTTTCTTAAAGCATGAGAATCTTTTTGAGACCGCATCGTATTCTTCTGCCGACGCAGACCGCACGAGCCAGTATCAGGCTGAGGCAAAAAGGGTGCAGCTCCAGCAGTCTTTTGGCTCAATCGATGATTATTTGAAAAGCCTTGAGATGATAGGATTTGCCGGAGCATTCGACTCATTCAACATTCCGAGAATTTCTCAGCTCACACAGCGTTCAAACCAGTTCAACCTTCGTACAGTCCGCTATACAGAGACTGAAATTACGGACATAGCGAAATCAGATAAATTCGTGACACTGTACTTCACTCTTAAAGATAAATTCGGTGACCACGGTCTTATTTCCGTAGTCATAATGGAAAAGCAGGGAGACACTCTTTTTGTGAACACATGGCTCATGAGTTGCCGTGTGTTAAAGCGTACCGTTGAGGAATTCATAATCAACAAAATGATTTCAACGGCAAAATCTTTGGGCTTCAAAACCGTTCTCGGCGAGTATATTCCTACGGCAAAAAATGCGATGGTAAAGGATATTTACGAGAAAATGGGTTTTACCCGCATTGACGATACTCATTTTAGTGCGGATACCGAAAATTTTGTGCCAAGGACTTGTTTCATTACGGAGGAATCATGAATCACTACACGCTTTCAGAAATGAAAGAAGGTCTCACAGAAAGCTTTGATGTGATAATCACGGCTGACATGATGGAGAAATTCCTTCTTTCTGACTTCATAATCTATATCCACGGTGCAAACCTGAATGTTTGTAACGGGGGAGGGCATTTTAACTAGTGAATATAAAACCTGTTCGGAAACATATGTTTCCGCGTCAGGTTTACGTAATTTTTCAGGCTAAAGCCTTACAAAATTACATATTTTAAGGTTTGTGTTCGAAAATCTGAAGTTTTCGAACACCTCTATAAGGGTATTTAGCCCTAAGTATTATACGAAATAGCCAAGCATCTTTAATAAAATAGGAGTTTTTTATGACAAGAAATGAAATCAACGAAAAATTGAACGAAGTTTTTCAGGATGTTTTTGATGATGACAGCATTACTGTTACAGATTCAACGACGGCAAAAGACATTGAGGACTGGGATAGTCTCGCTCATCTTACATTGGTAGGCTCAATCGAGGAAGAGTTTGGTATCAAATTCACTCTCGGTGAAATCAATAGCTTCAAGAATGTCGGCGAGATGATGGACTCTATGGAAAAACATCTCTCAAAATAAAAGGTCTGGTAATCTGAATGGTATTCTCGTCGCTCGTATTCGTACTGATTTTTTTCCCGCTGTCTTTGGCTGGGTATTATCTTGTTCCGAAAAAGATTAAGAATCTCTTTCTTCTTTTTGCTTCCCTTGTATTTTACTCATGGGGTGGCTTTCATGCCCTGCCGATTTTTCTTGCCAGCATATTGGGAAATTATCTTTTTGCTCTTGCGATTGAGAAAAACTTGCAGAAAAAATCACTTTGCAAATTCATTGTGATTGTGATGCTTTCGGCAAATATAGGGCTTTTGGTTGCATTCAAGTACCTTGCGTTCATGCTTAAATTTGTGAATCGCATCCCGCATTTGTCTATAGCAGTTCCTGAGTGGGCTTTGCCTCTCGGAATCTCTTTCTTTACATTCTCGGCCCTGTCTTATGTCCTTGATGTTTATTTTGAGGCGACAAAGGCGGAGAAAAACATTCTGAATGTCGTCCTTTACATTTCATTTTTCCCTAAGCTGATTTCAGGTCCGCTCATGCAGTGGTCGGATTTTCAGACTCAGCTTGAAAACAGAAAATTTGATTTTGAGCAGTTTACTGGCGGCTTAGAGCGGTTTATAGTTGGATTCGCAAAGAAAACTATTATTGCTGATTCAATTGCCTTGTTCGCAGATTTAGTGTTCAATTCAACAAGTTTCTCTTCTGTTAGTGTTTTTCTTGCTTGGTTCGGAGTAATCGCGTACCTCGTTCAGATTTATTTTGATTTTTCTGGGTACTCTGATATGGCGGTGGGGCTTGGAAAAATGTTTGGTTTCACCATAAACGAGAACTTCAATTATCCATATGTCTCAAAGAATATCACGGAATTTTGGGGGACAAGATGGCATATTTCTCTGGGAACATGGGTAAATCATTATATCTATACGCCGGTATTCCGAGCGGTCTCTAAAAAGAATCCTTCTACAGGAAAAAAACTTAAGACAAAATATTGTGACTACATTGCATTGATTGTCTCATGGTGCATCATCGGACCTTGGCATGGGGCAGGGCTTTCTTATCTTGCTTATGGTCTTTATTTCTGTGCTTTGATTTTCTTTGAGCGGTTGTATGAGGGCTATAAGAAGAATCGTAAAAAAGCAGGTAAGCCAATAATCGGAAACTTTTTCACGCGAAGAATTTTGCCTCATATTTATGTGTTTTTTGCGGTCTCCTTCGGTTTCTTGATTTTTAGGGCAAATTCTCTTTCTGCTGCCTCAAAGCATTTTATGGCTTTGTTTAGTCTTGCAAAAAATTCTGTTTTCAATGAAATTGACACATTCTATT
>CADCRJ010000232.1 GCA_902803735.1 uncultured Spirochaetaceae bacterium | reverse complement strand
TTCGGCAGGTGTATAGAACTGTCCCTTGCTTTTTCCACTGGCAGTAGCAAAGTTTCGCATAAGATATTCATAAGCGTCGCCGATAAGGTCATCATCTTCTGCCTTGTTGTTCTTAAAATCAAGTTCCGGTTTTTGAAAAATGGCAATAAGGCATGTAAGTTTGTCCACCATTTCATCGCCCTTGCCGATTTTTGATTCATCGTTAAAGTGAGCGTTATTTATGATTCCTGTAAGGTTGTTTGCTTCCGCAAGTTTTGCAATCAATTTGTCAATTTCTTCGCCTATGTTTTTGTTTCCCTTTAAGGCAACAAGATCTTCAAAACTTGCTCCCTTTGGAATTGCGATTGCGCCGTAAGGGTCATCTTTGTATTTATCTGAAACGTATTTTACAAACAGAAGAGTCAGAATGTAGTCTTTATATTGTGAGGCATCCATACCACCGCGAAGTTTGTCGCAGCTTGCCCAAAGTGAACTGTAGAGTTGTGATTTTTTTACTGCCATAATTTTATTATAGCATAAATAAACTCTTTTGTGATGGATATTTATGTTTTTCCTATATGTATTTACAACAAGTTCAAGCTATTTGCACTCAGAGTTTGTGTGCTTTTTTATTGCGTTTATATATGCTGTTCCGTAACGAGAGATATTGATTCCTTTTCGTCTGACAATGCCGACTGTCATTGTCTCATCAAAAGCAAGAGGGCGAGCAATTATGTCTGCTCCATTAAGTTCATGGCTGATAATTCCTGAGCAGATTGTATAGCCATTAAGACCTATGAGCAGATTAAAAAGAGTCGCCCTGTCTCGTACCTTTATGCTTTTTGGGCTGTCAAAGTCGATGGCTGTAAGAGGTTCTTCTGAAAAATAAAAGGAATTGAAATCTCCCTGCTCGTAAATGAGGTAAGGGTATTCCTCTAAATCTTGCAATGTAATTATGCTTTTTTCTGCAAGCGGGCTGTGCTTGGAAATAAAAACGTTAAGAGCAGTTGTAAATAATGGCTCAAAAAGCAGGTCGTTCTTATGCAAAAGCCGCGATATAACGGAACTATTCCGTGAGCTGGTGTAAAGCACGCCAATCTCGCTTTTTAGATGAGCTACATCGTCAATAATTTCGTGCGTTTGAGTTTCTCGCAATGTAAAATCATACTTTGAGCCGCCAAACTCTCTTATAACGTCAACAAAGGCATTCACCGCAAAAGAATAGTGCTGGCAACTTACAGAAAAAATAGGATTCGCATTCTCGCCAGTTTTGTAACGTTCCTCCAAAACCGATGCCTGCTCTAAAACTTGCCTGGCATAAGACAAAAACTCATCGCCTTCATTTGTTATCGTAACACCTTTGTTTGAGCGAGAGAAAATCTTTATTCCCATTTCGTTTTCAAGGTCTTGGATTGACGCAGTAAGGCTTGGCTGTGATATAAACACTCGCTTTGAAGCTTCTGTAATGTTTTTTGTGTCTGCAACCGCAACGACGTATTTTAATTGCTGTAAAGTCATTTTTTGATTTTTACCAGTACCAGCAACAGAGTGCTGTTACTGGTATTTGAATGCTAGAAATTTGTGCCGTTCCAACCCCAGTCGTTGGTTCCTGCATATTTTACATAAACCTTGTCTCCCGGAATATCCAGCTCTCGCTGCAAGATGCCACAGATTTCTGTAGTCATTTTGTTGCAGTCAGATGCAGACGGGGTTCCGAAAACGTCTACAGAGACAAAAGCACCTTTTTCGAGCTTTTTTCCTGCAAACCACAAATCATAGTTATCTGCGATTCCGACCATCAAATATGATTCAGGCTTATGCATCACGGAGATAGCTTTTCCAAGCTCGCTCTTAATTTTTTCTTTTTTTTCCTCTGTCACAGGAACTGTAATCTTTGAATCAATGAATGGCATTTTTTCCTCCTATAAAAATTAGCGGTAGTGCATCCTACATTAAGTTTCCTGGAAATCTAGGAACTCCAGCAAGCCCTCGTGCCAAATCATCTTCTGTAGGAATATAATCGCTCATTGTTCCGTCGTTGAATGCTTTGTATGCGTACATATCAAAATATCCAGTTCCAGTCAAACCAAAGAGGATTGTCTTTTCTTCACCAGTCTCCTTGCATTTGAGAGCCTCGTCAATCGCAACGCGAATCGCATGGCTTGACTCTGGTGCTGGCAAGATTCCTTCAATACGGGCAAACTGCTGTGCAGCTGCAAAAACACTAGTCTGCTCAACAGAGCGTGCTTCCATGAGCTTGTCATCATAAAGCTGCGAGAGTATGCTGCTCATTCCGTGGTATCTAAGACCACCGGCATGATTTGGCGACGGCATGAATTCGGAACCAAGCGTATACATTTTTGCGAGAGGGCATACATGACCTGTGTCGCAGAAGTCATAGACATATTTTCCGCGAGTAAGGCTTGGGCAAGAAGCTGGTTCTACGGCTATAAACTGATAATCTGCCTCACCGCGCAATTTTCTTCCCATGAACGGAGAAATCAGACCTCCCAAGTTTGAGCCGCCACCAGCACAGCCAATGATTACGTCTGGCTTAATACCGTATTTGTCCATTGCCGTCATTGTTTCCAAGCCAATTACAGTCTGATGCAAAAGAACCTGATTCAAAACGCTGCCGAGTACGTAGCGGTAGCCCTCCTGCTTTGTTGCGGCTTCAACAGCCTCGCTTATGGCACAGCCCAAGCTTCCGCCTGTTCCAGGGAACTCTGCGAGAATTTTTCTTCCAACTTCTGTTGTCTCGCTAGGAGACGGCGTTACAGCAGCCCCATAAGTACGCATTACTTCACGGCGGAACGGTTTTTGCTCATAAGAGACTTTTACCATGTATACCTGACAGTCCAAGTCAAAGTAAGAGCAAGCCATTGAGAGAGCTGTTCCCCATTGTCCGGCACCAGTCTCTGTAGTAACGCCTTTCAAGCCCTGCTTTTTAGCATAGTAAGCCTGTGCAATCGCAGAATTGAGCTTATGGCTTCCGCTTGTGTTGTTTCCCTCAAATTTGTAATAAATCTTTGCAGGTGTTCCAAGTTTTTTTTCAAGACAGTATGCACGCACAAGCGGAGCAGGGCGATACATTTTATAGAATTCAATGATTTCTGCAGGGATAGGAATCCATGCATCTGTTTGGTTAAGCTCTTGTTTAACCAGCTCATCACAGAAAACAGGTCGCAACTCTTCAAAGGTCATTGGTTTGTGAGTTGCAGGGTTCAAAAGGGGAGCCGGCTTATTTTTCATATCCGCACGCACATTGTACCATGCAGTCGGCAGCTCATTCTCAGACAAATAAATCTTGTAAGGGATTTCAGAAGACACTTATAACTCCTTTAGTCGGTCTGCTAATACTTTTCGAGCAGTCCGTTTGCTTCTTTTTAGTAACTATTTATAGTAACGATATACTATATACCCAAATGCTCTAATATGCAAACAGTTCGCGATGAGTTTCAAACCATTCAAACAAATGCTTTAGTTCAAACAAGAACGAAAGCTGGTCATCTGTCTGTATCGAGTTCTCAGCAGCATGACTCGCAATATATTGCACTTGCTCAATATTCTTTGATTCTGTCTCGTTAGTGACTGTGATTATGTTGCTCTGGTTCTCGCTCATCTGTTTGAGAATCGTCTTCATAAACAGGTTGTTCTCGTGGTTGTCGTTCTTTATTTGAGTCAACCGCTCGTTTGACTCAACCGCTGTTTTTTGCAGAGAATCCATGAACGCATCATGGGCATGGTTTTCGTTTACTACGTCCTGAACCTCTTTTTCAAGTTCCTTTACTTTTGTCTCAATCTCGCTCGTTATGCTCTGTGTTCTTCCAGAAAGCTTCTTTACCTCGTTTGCGATAATTCGGAATCCCTTTCCTGCGGTACCTGCACGGGCAGCCTCGATAGAAGCATTAAAAGAGAGAAGGTTTGTGAGCTGCGCGACTTCCTGAATGTTTTTGATGGAACTGCTGATGTCTTTGATTTTGTCATTAAGGTTTCTGACCTTTGCATCCATTGTAGCTCGTCCTTT
>CADCRJ010000231.1 GCA_902803735.1 uncultured Spirochaetaceae bacterium | reverse complement strand
TGCAACACTTCCACCATCATAAGCACACCTCGCATTTTCTTCAAAAGTTTGGGGATTCTTTACCTTTGTAATGGTTGAAGCAGAAACTTCGGCAAGCATACTAAGAACCATTTCAATATTGGTCATGTTGTCTTTCAGAGATTCTTTTTTCAGCCCCTTAAACTTTTTGTATTCCTTTACAGTTTTACCGGACCAGGTTTTACAAATAACATCTGTGAGTGCCTCATGTTGTGAAGGATCTTTTACGTTATGCAAATTCCACTGGTCACCGGCTGGGCAGTCCTTTTTTTTTCGCCTTGCGGCGCACTAATGCTATAGTATTAGTGTAGTTGACCAGACTACACTAATACTATAGCATTAGTGTAGTTGACCAGACTACACTAATCCGATTTTTATCGCTTCGCTCAAAAATCGGATTAGTAAAAGTTCTTGCAACAAAGATAAAAACGAGGAGAAAATCTATGAAAAAACTTGCTGTTTTGTTTTTGTCCGTTTTTTCTGCATCTGTTTTGTTTGCAAACGACAAAAATACAATCACCAGTTCACATACTAAACGCGAAAAAGTTGTTACACCGCGTACTGAAGTCTTAGAGCAATACACAGAAACGCTCAATGCGGGCAGCTACATTGCAATTCCATTTGCTGTTCATACAAATACCAAGTTTGTAGATATTCATGCCTCAAGTGATGGAAACAGCGTAAAGTATGTGGCTACAAATCGAGAATGTCTTAACGAATACAAACAAGGCAAAGAACTGCGCGGATATTACATCGATACTGGCAAAAGTTTTACCCTTAGACTCGCAACTCCTGATGAAAATGGTGAATATAGTGGAAAAAATTACTTACAAGCGGGAACTTATTATCTAGTAGTGGTTGACGAAACTGTCGGACTCTTTTCCCATAAGCAAAGCAATATCTCGTACACGATTACACGCGAATATGACGATATTTCATGGGGTGATGTAAAAGCTGACCCGTTGGAATCAGAAATCTGCGAGCTTTCTGATTCGATTTATTCACGATATATTACTGATTTTGCTTCATCTGGTGATTTCAAAAGCCTGCATGATGCGGTCTTCCCAGCTAATATGCTTGGACACGAGAAAATGGACAGTTTCACTATTTCTACGGGCAAAACTGATTATACTGTAAAAGTAAAACCGTATGCAGGGAACGGAAATACTGTCAATCTTGTGTTTTATCAGCAGGATAAAAAAGGACTTTTGCAGGAAGTTCAATCTGTAGAAGTTAACGCGATTGACCAGCGTTTTGCTATTCTTGATTTTGATTGTGATGGAATCCCAGAAATCATTTCAAGTAATGACGGGCCTCACTTTGATTTTGTAAAATGGAATGCTAAGGCAAAAAAATTTGAGCGTACTTCATATTTCAAGGATTATGAAGGTGCTAATCCTATGTTCTCAGAGGAAAAAAAGCTTGTTGTTACATACGACGGGGATGCAATGATTGGTGGCGGTTCTGGTTATACAGATAGAGTTGTTATAGATTTAATCTCGCTTTATCGTATTGAAAAAGGTACGCTGAAAAAGCTCTATGATTTTAAAAGAACAAAAGATACCTACGAATACGAAGATTCTTTTTCGGGTGTTGATTCTGAAAATTACGGTGAGAGTGGTGTTAAATTCGTTTTCAACGATGGCAAAAAAACAAAAATCGAAATTTTTGTTCCTGAAAATTTGAGCAATTTACAAACATCAGAAAAACAGACGATTTTGAAACAACTCAAAGATTTGCAAACTGCAATCCAAAAGATTCAGAAATAAAAAAAATGGGCTGTCCGATTGGGCAGCCCTTTCTTTTACATAAGTTCTTCAATATCAATTTCGCCGGCTACGCATGGAACTGCAATCTGCCAGTTTTGAGCCAGTTTTCTACAGAAATTTATTCAATTTTACCCATCGGAAAAATTATAACAGCTTATCGGCAATTTATAAACCCAAATTTCATTCGCAAAACTTGCCTGTATGTTGCCGATAAATAGACCTGTTTAAGAACGCTAGCCGATGTAAACACGCTCAACCCTTTTTGAGATGCCGCAAGTAATTTCATATGAGATTGTGCCTGTTGCATCCGCAATTTCCTGTGCACTTTGAAGTGCACCGCTTTCTTTT
>CADCRJ010000230.1 GCA_902803735.1 uncultured Spirochaetaceae bacterium | reverse complement strand
CTGAAGAGGGCAAGTATGCGTGCACAATATACAAATGTATAGCCGTGTACGGGCCTTATTCTTTAATGAGGCTAAGGATAAAGACTGGTAGAACGCACCAGATAAGGGTTCATCTCAAATATTTGGGCTGCCCGATTCTTGGGGATTCAATTTATGGCAGAAAAACAAAAGGTACGCTTTTTGACGGTGCGACGCTTATGCTGCACTCTTATTTGCTGAAAATTTGCTTGCCAGGAAACAAAAAGCCGAGCGTATTTAAGTCAAAGGTTCCTGTCCGCTTTTTGAAAGTCCTAAAAAAGCTTAGGGCTTCTTATCCAAAGACGCAGCATTCGGGGGCTTTATGCAAATAAATGTGCTTCACGAGCCAACGACCGAAGAGCCTTTCGTTGTCGTTGATAAAATCCCGCCTCTTCCGACGGCACCCCTAAAGGATGGAGACGAGTCCGTTCTTACAGAAATCGGGCGGATTTTTCCTTCTGTGCTGTCTGTTCAAGGTAGAAAGCCCGTTGAGCATGGACTTATTCACAGAATAGACAATGATACTCGAGGAATCGTGTTGCTTGCCGCTTCGCAGTCTTTTTATGATGAGCTGATTGAGAAACAGAAATGCGGGCTTTTTGAGAAGTGGTATTCGGCAAAGGTCGATTCAGTTCCTGATTGCGGAGCTTTGCTAGGCGGGTTTCCAGAAAAGAATCAGGTTTGCTTTGGCTCTTCAGAGATTATAAGCAGTTTTAGGTATTATGGCGTTCACAATGCATCTGTAAGGCCTGTCACGGAAAGTTGCGGAAAAGCAGCCCTAAAAAAAAGCTCTGGTACTGTATATAAAACAGAAATAACGGTTTCTGAGGATTTGACCGCTGTGTGCCATATTACGGCAGGATTTAGGCATCAAGTCCGCTGTCATTTGGCTTGGTGCGGGTATCCTGTGCATGGCGACAAATTGTATAATCCGCTCTTTAAGGATGGCGAAAAACTGTGCTTTACAGCAAGTAAAATCTCGTTTCCTTATAATGGCAAGTCTTACAGCTTTTCGCTTGATTTTTGAGCTTGGTTCAGCACTTTTGGCGTTGTAAAAAGTTCGTTGTGCTAAATCCGTTCCGCAATGTAGGCACAAAAAGATTTCATCCTATTTACAAAGGATGTCTCGACCCTTTTTTCTATAGGAGCAAGCCTCGGAGCTGAGATACCGCTCAAAACATACAGTACCCAGTTGTCGCCGTCTCTGAATACGCTGATTGCGGAACGCATCTTTTTCTCGCCGACAGCGTTGTATTTGTCATGATAGCGGATTACGCCCAAATTTCTCATGCAGCAGTAATATGTTTCCTCGGTCTTTTCTATGGTGAAGTCTGCCGTAAAGTTTGAAAAGCCTGACATTTTTAGGTCTGCAATCATATACTCGCTACCTTTTTCATTTACCCAGCGTTTAAGTTTTGTTTCATCATAAAGCATATATGTTTTTTGGTTTCTTTCAGAGAAATAGGGAATGTTTTCGTATGCAGGAATATCGGTGATTGCATCCTCAAGGTTTTGTAGCAGGTTTTCGTTTCCTTTGAAAGGTCTTATCTGTATGATTTCTGCAATATAATTTGGAGAAACGCTTTTTATTTCTTTTATAATTTTTTTAGTTTCATCTATCTCGCTTATACTGAGTTTTTTTACGGAATCAAGGCTTCGGACGACAATCTCGCCTTTTGCAAGGGCTTCTTGCTCTGGCTGAGTCAGTTTTCCGTTGAACAAATCTGCGAATGCAGGTGATGTGATAAAAAAAGCAAATAAAAAAATTAAAATCTTCATAATTTAAGGTTCATTCTCCTGTGTTCCTTTTTTTTAGAAATTGTGCCAGTCTGTGAATGTGAGAGATTCATCCAGCTGGTCGTACCCGCTGCACAAAATATTGAATCCCAATGTGTCTGAGCATTGGAAAGTTATGTTCCCGTCTCCAAGACACATTCCTTCAGCCTTTATGTTTTCCAGGAAAAAATCCATATTGAACAGAGGAAAATTTTTTCTTATGAGTGCTTCAACGTCAGGCTTTTCAACGCTGCCGTCATTTGGTAAAGAATTAGCATTCAT
>CADCRJ010000229.1 GCA_902803735.1 uncultured Spirochaetaceae bacterium | reverse complement strand
ACTGGGAATCCCGGTGAGTTCATTTTCAATAGAATAAGTACAAAGTGAGACATAAGCATCAAAAAATGTAGCTTTATTATACAGTGCGTCACGAGAAATCCCTAATTTTTCAGCAATTATATTGAGAGCGGTTGTCTTTCCGCTTCCATTCGTGCCGTACAGAATAGTTATCGGAGTGTTAAAATAAAGTTTCTCCAATCCCTTTAGCGGAAAAATCTCAAATGGATATATGTCCTTAAAACATGTCATTCGGAGTTTTTTCTGATCTTTCTTAGTCAGGACTTCATCTGGTAAATCACGACAAAAAATGTATTCTGTTTCCTCATTATCAGAAAGAAATGAAAAGGAATTTAAATAACACATAAGCCACCCTCTTGCTTCATCAATTTTTCAATAAAGCTCCGTATAATAAGTCTCGTTAGTCTGAGTATAGCACGGAAGGTATGACAGTATGTGTCAGAGGGGGAAAGATTAATGAAAAAAATGCAGAAAAATAAAGAAAATTCCTATTCCAAGCAGGCTAAAGTTAACAACAAGCGAAATAATTTTATACAGTGGAAATTCTTTTTTAGACTTTGTATTTTGAATCTGTTGCAGGGTACTATTAATAACTTCTTCAAGTGTATTAGATAACTCCTCGATAAAATCCTCGTTTTCGGCGAGTTTTGTTGCTATTTGTTCAGCAACCTTGGGCATATATGATATAATTGAGTTAACATTTTTTTTTACTTCTTCTGTATTTGTTTTATTTACCTCTGTTAATTTATCTAAGATTTTGTTTTCCATTTCTTTTAAACTATCTTTCACTTTTGAAATGATTAAATCATCGAATATTTGCTCAAATTCATCATTTAATGGGTCATCTGTTTTTTTGATATTTTGCGAAATTTTATTTTTCACTTTTTTGCTCCTTATGTAATTGTCTATAATCTTTATTTATCAATATTAAAAGAAGAAATAATCGGAGTTTTTCATTTTTCGAAAAACTCATTTTTATTCGGCTATATAAATCCTTCTTTTGTTTAAGATACTCTTGCGTTGCAATCTCAGTATAGTTCTCAATTTCTCTTTTTCGCTTATTTAATGACTCAATTTCTTTATTTATCTTTTCCTTTCCATTCTCCTTTCTTTCTATTTCATTATTTATGAATTTTTTACTTTCTTTAGCATCTCTTAAAATTTTAGACTCTTCTTCTGATTCTATTTTCTTCTCTAATTCTTTTTTACTTTCTTCAAATTGTTTCTCACATTTTTCTTCAATCAATTGCCTTGTTTCGTCGCAATATCTGCCAAATAGACTGTAAAACTTTTGTTTAAAAACATCCTTCTGTAAATTAGATTCATTATATTCGTTTAATAAATTACAAATATATTCTGGTATTTCACCCGGACCATAAAAATCTTCGCGGAAATTCGTCAAAATTATTTTTAATTCATCGATACATTTGCTTTTCCCTTGCCCAAAAATCAAGAACGAGTGATATGTTTTATTATAAATCTCTTCAAACTCTACTTCATATTTTCCGAGTTTTTTTTCAAATTCTTTTCTTGCTTCATTTTTAGCACTCTCAATATCATCTAGTAGATTTTTTAAATCATCTTTTGATTTTTCTATCTCTTCATTACATGATTCAATGAATTCTTCAAATCTATCCTTTTTTTTGCAAAATTGTTTTAACTCATTATCAATTTTTCCCGTTTCAATTGTTTTCGTTTGAATTTTTGAACGAAGCTTTTGTTTTTCTTTCTCTAGTGTAGCTGTCAATTTATCGCCAGCATAGTTTTCTATTTCTTGGAGCAGTTTTTTACGAAATTTAGAATTAGTAAGTACAAATTCCTTATAATATGTTTTAGTTTTGCGTTTATTTAGTGACTCCCCTAAATCAAACGCAAACGGGCAATCAGAAACTTTGGCTTCCGGCAATAGTTTCTTAAATTTTTTTGTTATTCGGTCACTATAGAATTCAAAAAAAGTTTTATCAGAAATCTTTTCATAGTCATCGATTATTGTTGTCTCGTGATATGCTTTTGTAATAAGAATTCTATATTTTGGATTATTCTCCCAACCTGGTTTTATAATTTTTTTATCTCGTCTTTTAGAAAGATTAGCAATTCCCTGTATATGATTAATCTCGTCAGCAATAAAAACTACCGTAGCTTCTTTTATATATTTAATATAGAGATTAGTTACATAATCCGCATTAGTATTAACTCCTGGTAAATCTATAAAAGCAATGTGGTTTTGAGAATTTTCTTCAAACGCAGTAATCGGAATACCGATTTTTTGTATTTGTAAAGAGGAACACGTCTCGGCTGATTCTGAAATTTTACGCAGTTCATTCTTAAAATTTTCTACATTGTATTCTTTACCGTTTAATATGAAAGCATCTTTGTCTGCTTTATAATATTCAAATGCCGTTGATGTTAGCGGTTTCGAATTATTATCTGCGTTTTCATAGTTTTCATTAGTCCTTGTACATAAAATATCATAAACAGTTTCTCCATTTTCTTTACTCGTCCAGCCTAAATTTACCCCCAATAAATATAAAATCACAGTTGTTTTTCCAATACGCTTATCTCCATAAACAACAACTGTTTTTCGTCCATTTTGAGACAGATTTTTTTGAATAGATATTCTTTTTAAGGTCTCATTTTGCCATGAGAATCTTTCTTTTTTAAAAAGCTCGTTTAATATCATATTCAGAGGTCTTTAATTCCATTTCGAATTCTGTCAATTTATCTGTAATGATGTTTATTTTTCGTTTTGCATTATACACATCAAATGTTTCTTTTTTCCCTTCAAATTCGTTCAGATTATTTGCCATAAGTTCAGAAACAATATCAATCATGTCATAAAATCCCTTTTCAAAATTTTTCTCAAGATTGTCATAGAAGTTATTAATGTATGCTTTTCCATCTTCATATTCCCTTTGAGATTGTTTATTAACATCTCTAGCAAGAACGATTGATCCAGCAATGAGAACTACCCCGCCTACAATAGCTACTGCAACAGCATTTGATACACCTAAAGCAGTTGCGACAATACCGATTGAATCAATAGTTCCGTCTGCTAATACATCAATTCCAAGCAAACCGAACATACTGCTTGCAAATAATTTTGTATCTGAAATTTTTCTTGACAACTCTTCTATAAGTCCTTTTTTTTGCAATTCAATATCTGTATCCTCTTTAATTTTCTCAAAGGCTTCTTTATTTACATTATCAAGAAGAGTTTCGGCATAATAAGTCACGCATAATTGGGCAATACTTGAGAATACGGTTTTTTGATCAATGTCAGCAGGAAATTCTTTATTCGGTTTATCTTCTGATAAAAGAATTTCCATAGCAGTTCTCAAATCTTCTGCTCGTTTTTGGCAGAGCTTTAATTCTTTTTCATCTTCCAATATTTTTTGTAAAGATTCTTTTGTTAAGTTTCTTTTTCCATCAACTATATAGCATAAAGCCGGATTGTATCTTTTTTCTAAAAATTTTTCTTGACTTATAGGTTTTTCAAAAGTATTTTTGAATGCATCCTGATAAAATGGATTTCCCTTGGAAATATCATCTATAACGATTTTTATTTTCAGAGAATCTCTGTCTTTGAATTTAGCTTTTAATTCATCCTTTTCAATCTCTTTTTCTGATTTTGAATCTTCATCATAAACTATAATTTTTTCAAGCCGAAGTGTGTCCGACTTTTCAATTTCTTTCAGTCGT
>CADCRJ010000228.1 GCA_902803735.1 uncultured Spirochaetaceae bacterium | reverse complement strand
TTGAAGTTGTAAGTCACGTAGTAAAGAAAGCCAGAGTCAATGGACTTGAAATCTGGTGAGCTTTTCATTTTTGCAGCCGTGTTTCCGCTGATTTCAATAAAATCAAGTTCCCCTCGCTGATATTTTTTGAGACCTTCCTCAGAGTCGCTCAAAAGCTCGTAGTGAAGACCTCCGAGTTTTACCGTCCCCGCATCGTAGTAAGCTGTGTTCTTTTTGAATGAGATAGTCTTTGAGTTCGGTGCATACTCTGTAAGAATAAAAGCACCATTTGCAAGACAAGTTTCTGGGCTTGTGCCGTAAGCGTCGCCGCATTTTTCTATGAATTTCTGATTTGCAGGGTAGAACGTGCAGAAATAAAGTAGCTGATCAAAATATGACACAGGAACTTGAAGTTCGACTTCAAATGTATAATCGTCTATAGCTCTTACGCCAAGCTGGTTTGTGTCCATCTGACCAGCCTGAATAGCTGTTGCGTTCTTTACTTGGGCGATGTCGCTAATCATGAATGCGTATTCGGATTCAAGGGCTGGGTCAACGGCCCTTTGCCAGCCGTACACAAAATCATGGGCCGTAACAGGCTCGCCGTTTGACCAGTAAACATCTGTCCTTAATTTAAATGTATATTTAAGGCCATCGGGAGAAACCGTCTCGTCTTTGCAAATGGCTTTTTTTACGGAACCGTCATCAGCCATCTGCATGAGTCCGTCCATCATATTACCTATAAGTTCAAAAGATGTGGCAAAAACAGCCCTTTGTTGGTCAAGTGTATCAGCTGCAGCATCCAAAGCAACATTAAGAATCTGCCCAGATACAACAGCTTCTGGCAAAGGTCCTTTTTTTGCAGAGCGTACTTTTTCACCGCAACTTAGAAGTGATACTGAAAACATCAGTATTGCAATAAAAAAAGTTATACTATTCATAGTGCCCCCATGATATAATATTCAAAAAAAGTGGTATATATCCAAAAATTTAATTTATATCAATAATTACCAATTTATAGTAAATTAAGGAACTTTTTTTTTATCAGTAAATTTTTAGCCTAATGCTACGTCAAGCACCATCATAAGTGCAAAGCCGAGAGCAAAGCCAAGTGTACAAACATCCGTCTTCTCGTTGCGGGTCGCTTCGGGAATAAGTTCCTCGACGACTACGAAAATCATTGCACCGGCTGCAAATGCAAGAAAATATGGCAACAGCGAGACGATAAAGCCCATCAAAAGTATCGTTAGTATTCCTGCAATTGGCTCTACTGCACCAGACAGGGTACCGTAAACAAAAGACTTAAACCTTGCGTTTCCTTCTGTTCTGAGCGGCATTGAGATAATCGCACCCTCCGGAAAGTTCTGGATTGCGATACCTATGGAAAGTGCGAAAGCATCTGCCATTGAAAGCGTTGAGCTGCCATTTATTATGCCCCCAAAAACAACGCCTACAGCCATTCCTTCTGGTATGTTGTGCAGGGTAACTGCAAAAACCAACATCATTGTTCTGGAAATCCTTGATTTTGGTCCCTCAGGGGTTTGTGCCATAGCATGAAGATGCGGCGTAACCTTATCAAGTATGAACAAAAACAAAATTCCCAGCAAAAAACCGACCAAAGCTGGTATGAACGCAAGTTTCCCCATTGAAGAAACCATATTCATGCAAGGAATCAGAAGCGACCATACTGAAGCCGCGACCATAACTCCTGCTGCGAATCCAAGCAAAGCTCTCTGTACGTAATCCTTCATTTCCCTGTGCATGAAGAAAACACAAGCGGAGCCGAGAGCTGTTCCTATAAAAGGAATAAGCAGACCGAGCGAAACAATGTTCAAAATCAGCACCTCCATGAGTCCGCACTTTTTAGTGCTCTTCAAATTATAAAAAACTTTTTTGATTTATAGAATAAGAATATTGAAGGATTTTTTATCAGGAAAGGCACGCCTCAAGTAAGAGCTGAGGCGTGCCCTAAGCTTTTACGTTGGGATGTGCTATCGGTTGTGCACGTAATCCCAATGTCCGCAAACACATTTGCCTCCACTATGTGCGGAACTATAGTGTTTGCAGCTGCAACCACCATGCTTGCACTTGCCAGACCGAATGCTTGAAAACGCAATGCCACCGCATAGCAGTACCATTGAAGTTACTACGAAAATCAATTTCTTAGTCATGGGTAAACCCCTAGGGAATTAATTTTGACTTCCATACGGAAATCGTAGTACTTTTTAATGATATTTTATATTTTACCCTATAAAGAATTGTTGTCAATGGATTTGAGCCTTATTTTATAATTTTTGTTAGGAAAAAGCCGAGTTTACTTTATAAAACTTGGCTTTTAGCCTATTATTCTGATAGGAGCGAAAAATGGCGAACGAAAGTAAAGTCCTTAAAATACAGAATGAGATACTCTTGAAATGTTCTACTTCAAAATACGCGGAGGATATTGAGATTCCTGCTGGCGTTACAGAAATAAAGGACTCTGCTTTTAAGGACTGTTCTCATCTCATGTTCGTGAATATTTGTGAGGGCGTTGAGAAAATCGGCAGCAAAGCGTTTTACGGCTGTGACAAGCTCAATAAAATATGGTTGCCAAAAAGCCTTGTGTCTCTTGGTTTAGAAGCATTCGCGGGCTGTTCGTTCCTCAAAAAAATCTATTACGCGGGAACTGTCGCGGAATTCAACGCCGTGCAAGGAAAAGCGAGCATCTGGTTTAATACAGGCTCGCAGAACGCAATTGAGTGCTCCGACGGCTTGGCACAAAGCCCCGATGTGCTTATAGAGAACAATGTCCTTGTCTGCTGCAAAAAAGACATTGCGGAATTGAGAATCCCTGCCGGCATAACAAGAATCTGCAATCTTAATTCTTTTTCGCTTAACGAGATACAATATGATGGCACCAAAGCCCAGTGGATTTATGAGCTTTCGGGGCTTAAACTTATGCGTAGGGATTCTGTCGTTCATTGCTCCGACGGTGATTTATCCGCAAAGGATATTGATTCGTTCCTTTCTGCGGCAAGTATTGTAATTCCTTTTGGTATAAGAAAAATCGCCGACAGCGTGTTTTCAGGGTATAAATCGCTAGTTTCCGTGGAGATTCCTGATTCTGTTACTGAAATTGGTAAAAGTGCTTTTAGTGGGTGTGAGTCGCTTGCCGAACTGAAAATTCCAAAAAATGTCGTTGAAATTGGCGAAAATGCTTTTTTGGATTGTAACAACGTAAGCAGTCTGTTTTCTTTGTCGCCCTCGTTCATGGTAAAAAACGGAAAACTCAAAAATCTGAAGGGAAAAGTGATTCTTGTCGCGAACGCAACGACAGAGGAGCTTAAAAAAGAGAAGATTCAGCGGATGGAAGCCGTGAGCGCGGAGTCTGTCCTTAAAATGCTTTTGGATTCTCATAAACTGAACAATGCAAGTTTTAAGCGATATGAGAGCACTGTGTTCCTTAGGCTTGCCGTTGGCGAGACTTGTGGCATTGAGTTTTATCTTGCGGACAGCAAAGTTACTAAATGGACAAAGAATCTTGCTGAATTGCTTGAGCTTGCTGCGAGCGGGGCAGGGGCAGGTGAGCTAAAAGCCTGTGCGAGTGCTCTCGGAATAGAAGAGGCAAGCCGCAAGTACCTTTGCATTACAAAAAGCGGCGTCGTAAAAGGCATTAAAAACGCTTGGTTTGACAGTAACAGTACCAGTACGCAGCTTTGCGGGGCGTATGTGCGTATGTCCCCTGTTTATCTTGAAATTCCAAAGGAAGTGCAGGAGCTTGGAAAAGAAGCGTTTGCTGGATGCTCTAAACTAGTCTCTGTCTCGCTCTGTGCGGGATTAAAAAAAATAGGAAGCGGTGCGTTCAAGCAATGTCTTGCCCTTAGAGAAATACGCTTTGGTGGAACCCTTGCCGAGTGGCAGTCTGTTACTAAAGCCGATGGCTGGAACAGCGAAATTCCCGATGCTGTGGTTCATTGTGCAGACGGTGATGCGGACGCGATGATTTGATTTCTGTAGCACCGGAATTTATCGCAAGAACGCCGTTCTTAATTTCCTGTAAAAATATAAATGTGGCAAGAGCCAAGTCAGCATACAAAGTTTTTTTTTAGTCTTAATAGGGCTTTAAGGATGATTTTTTACTTTGCAATTCAAAGTTAAGCACACGCAAGAAATTTCTTAAAAATTTGTTAATTCTTGACAAATCCTGTGAATTTTCATCTGAAACCTCAGAATTCACAAAGCTTGTGCTTGAATCTTTTCCATATATTTTGTAGAATCTTAATGCTTTTCGGAATCGCCGGATGCAAGGAGTTGAGAATAGCATGGCAACAATCGTAGTTGATGAATCAGAGCACCTTGAGAAAGCAATCAAACGCTTTAAGCGCATGGTTGAGAAAGAAGGTATTATCCGCGAGTTCAAAAAGCGTGAATACTTTGTAAAACCTTCTGCAGCTCTTCATCAGAAGAAAACAACTCTTGAACGCAAACAGCTTAATAAGAGACGTAAGGCAGAGAGAAAAGACTACTAGTAGCTTTCTTTTTGTACAAGCCGACGGATTCCGTCGGCTTTTGTTTTTTAAAGTCGTTTTATTTCCTTTGTGTCAATATAAAAGAAATCCATCCCGTTTATTTGTTTTTGCTGCAATGTTCCGCATATTTCGATATCACTCAGTTCTTCTGGGTAGTCCTCTGGAAAATCATGAGTTCCTTCCCAAATGAACGGTAAACCTGTCTGGCAACAAGCCGTAGCGTCGTATTTGAGTATCGAGTAGAAGCGGATTCGGCTTTCTTCATCAAACGTCGAGAGAAACTGCCCTGTGAATTTGACGGTTTTTCCTATATAAGATTCTGGCTCTATCATCATGTCGAATATTTGGGCAGACATCATCGTATAGTTCATCTTTGAAAAATCTATGTCGAATTTTTTTGAGGATTTTTCTGTGCCTGTGTTTTGAGGGGACTGGCTGTCGTCTACTGTCATTAAGGGGACATAATTTTGTTCCTGTTCGTTGTATTGCTGTTCCATTGCAGTATCTTGAGTTGCTGGAGTCTCAATGGCAGGCGGAAGCTCCTGTGCCTGTGCAGATTTCTTTTCATTGCAAGAAATTAAGAGCATTGTTATCAAAACAAGTGCAACAAGTTCCTTTAAAATAAACTGTTTCATATTTTCATTCTATAAATTTCTTTTTTTCAAGTAAAGTGACAGGACTTTGAAATAAGAAGTTTTGCAGCCTAAAAAAATTTTCTTTTAATTTATGGTAACTATGATATATTTAAAAGTGAGGTCAAAATATGTTTGCAAAAAATAATGAAAAACGTAGCAGTATGCTTTTTACTCTCTTGCTTAGTATCGGACTTACAATCGCTTCTTTCAGCGTTATTCAGATATTTATAATTTCTGGCGTTACAAAAGTCTCCGTCGAGAAAGATGATACCGAAATGTATGACAATACGGTGGAAATTCTTGCACATTCGCTTATAAATACTCTTGAAGGCTACAAAAAAGAGCTTAATTTTTATGTTTATGCGGATATGATGCAGCTCGGAACCTTTGATGAAATAGGTGAGTGGCTCGTAGCACATGAAAGTGTACGCTCAAATGACTTTGATTATATTATGTTTGCAGACAAAGATGGATATACCTACAACGATATAGGAAGCCGAACAAAAATCAGCGAGAGACCTTATTTTAAGGCAATCATGTTTGAAGGCAAGGACAGCTTTATCGGAGATCCTGTCGTTTCAAAGACTACAGGGCAAGCTGTTGTTCACATTGCCAGAGCCGTAAAGAAGAACGGCAATACAATCGCAATGATTGCAGGTGTCGTCAATTTGAACAAGCTTACCCAAATTGTGAACGAAATGCGTATAGGCGAGGCTGGTTACGCTTGGATGCTTACATCAACAGGAGTCGTTATGTCTCATCCTGACAGCAGTTTTGTCATGGTGAACAATTTTGTCCTTGACGTTGTGGAAGGGCATGAGGACATGATGAATGTTTCTTCGCAGGTCGCATCTGGTGCAGAAGGAAGTGCGTGGGTCAACGGTTTTTATGGTGGCAGGGATTATATCACTTATCACGGAATTGAAGGTACTCCATGGGGTCTCGCTATAACTGTTCCTGGTACGCAAATTTTCAAGCTTTCTGACAAAATCCGCAATACCCTTGTCTGTATGGGAATTGTGACGATTTTAATCACTATATTTATTGGCGGAATCTTTTTGTGGAGAACTATAACGCCGCTTTCTGTTGTAGAGAGAACTATTAACGGAATTGCATCTGGTAACGCGGATTTGACCAAACGCCTTGATTTTAAATCAAACAATGAGATTGGTTACGTTGTAAAGGGTTTCAATGCCTTTGCCGCTAAGTTGCAGGCGATTATTGGTGACGTAAAAGCCTCAAAGAATGATTTGTCTCTTGTTGGCGAGGATATGACAGCAAGCGCGCAGGATACTGTGGCTTCAATCACGCAGATTCTTGCCAATATTGAGAGCGTACACAATCAGATTATAAACCAAAGCTCAAGCGTAGAGGAGACTGCCGGGGCTGTTAACCAGATTGCTTCAAATATAGTCTCACTCGAAAGGATGATTTCTAACCAGTCTGCTGGCGTTACACAGGCAAGTGCCGCCGTTGAGGAGATGATTGGAAACATATCTTCTGTAAACCAGTCTGTTGACAAGATGTTCAGCTCGTTCGAGACGTTGATTCAAAGCTCTCACGAGGGTGGAACCGTCTTGCAAGGACTGAGCGATTCCATCGGTCAGATGGAGATTCAGTCGCAGAGCTTACAGGAGGCGAATACTGCCATTGCTGCTATTGCCGAGCAGACAAACCTTCTCGCCATGAACGCTGCAATCGAGGCGGCTCATGCGGGCGAGGCAGGAAAAGGCTTCAGCGTTGTTGCGGATGAAATTCGTAAGCTTTCAGAGACATCGGGTAATCAGTCAAAGACAATCGGCGACCAGCTTCTTAGCATCCAGAATACGATAAGCAGCGTTGTAACGACTTGCCGAGTCGGTTTGGAAGCATTCACAAAGCTTGAGTCTCGCGTGCATGAGACAGAGCAGCTTGTCGTCCACATAAAATCAGCGATGGAGGAACAGAACGAAGGTTCCAAGCAAATTAGCGACACGTTGCACTCAATGAACGACAGCACAATCGAGGTTCGTAACGCTTCTTCCGAGATGTCAGAAGGCAACAAGGCTATTCTTGAAGAAATCAGAAACCTACAGACTGTGACCGCTGTCATGAAGGACAGCATGAACGAGATGTCCGTAGGTGCAAGAAAAATCAATGAGACTGGTATGGCTCTTAACGAAATAGCCGTAAGAGTAAAGGATTCGATCAGTAAAATCGGAACTCAGATAGACCAGTTCAAAGTTTAGGGTAAAAGCAGGCACTTCGTTGACGAAACGAAAAATAACGCCTATAGTCACTTTATGAAAAAAGGAATGGTTATTGCATACCCTGAGTATGACGGTTTATATCTAAACATAACGAACAGATGTCCTTGTGCCTGCACTTTCTGCATAAGAAAGGGGGATGAGTTCAATAATGTCGATACTCTCTGGCTTGAGCGTGAGCCGACTATAGAAGAAGTAGAGCAAGCTATAGAAGCTGAAGACCTCTCTAAATACAAGGAGATTGTGTTCTGTGGCTATGGCGAGCCTACGGAGCGGCTGGATGTGATTCTTGCCGTTAGTGACTTCATAAAGCAGAGGTGCTCGCTCCCTGTACGTATAAATACAAACGGTTTGGGTGAGCTTATAAACGGCAAGAAAATCGCGCACTTGCTTGAAGGTAGAATCGATGCGATTTCTATAAGTCTCAATTCCAGCGACCCTGAGATTTATGAGAAAACCGTCAGACCAATTTTCAAAGAAAAGGCATTCCCTGCATTGCTCAGTTTTGCTCGTGATGCTGCTAAGTATGTGCCAAAAGTCGTGCTCAGCACGGTTTCTACTACAATAACAGCCGAGGACGAAGAAAAGTGCAGAAAGATTTGCGAGAAACTTGGTGTTACTTACAGGATTAGGCAGTATATCGAACCTAAGAAAAATGAAAAATAGAAAAAAACTTTTGACAGTATTTTTTCTCTTTGCTGTGTCTGTAGGAATGGCACACTCTCTCATCATTTATCGTCCTGAAAACCATATTTCGATAAATGAGGTGCGCTGCTACCTTAGAATTGAGGACACAGATGGAAACGATGTCACTTATACAGCTGCAAAGGCTTATTACGCCTGGTATTACGAGCCAAAGAAACTGTATCCTTACCAGAAGTCTTATTTTATAAGTGGTGGAATGGCTATGCACCTGTATTTAAAACCTGGCATCTATAATATAACTGTCTATACGCCCGCAGAGCATATAAGTGATTTTCCGAGCATTCCAGAGGATAAAAAGAGCACGTGGAATTCAAACACGTTCACTTATAATACGGAAAATCCTCTGAATGTACTGTTCATTAGCCCTGTTGCTGATGAGAACGGATTTACTTACAGCGGTTGGCACCTTGATTACAAGGCACCTAAATACTTTAAATTTACAAAACCTTATGCTAAACAGTAGTTTTGTATCAAAGAAAAAATATTTATATCATTTTTTTTCAATAATACTTTTCAATTTTTTAAGATAATGTTAGAATGTCCCTCGATGGGTAACTAATTTATATATTTAATGTTTTTAAATAATAAATTGGAAATGTGGGGGCATTGGATATGAGAAAATTACTGTTAATCTTTTGTATATTAGTTTCTTTTGTATCTTATACATGGGCAAACAAACTTACCTTGACAATTGTAGCAGGAAAAGAGTGGAGCAATCAGCATATACCACAAGTTGCTGTTTGGCTTGAAGACGTAAAAGGAAATTATCTTCGTACAATCTATGTAACAGAGACAACAAGCCGTAACAAGTGGCTTTTCAGCCTTGTTTCAGGGCGGCCAGAGTCATTACCTGTCTGGAGTCATGCTGCTAAACATGATGTTTTGCCGAGTAATCACAAGTCTCAGAATGATATAGCGATAGATGCCGCTACGTATCCTACGCCTAAAAATGGCACAAAAATTACTGATAGAATTGAAAATTCTAAAAATTTTGTGCTAAAAGTCGAGGTAAACAAAAGCTTTGATTATAATGGATTTTATGAGAAAGCCAATACAGGTGTGAATGGTCAGCCGTCTATCGTTTTCTCATCGAATATTCCTGCAGGATACTTAGGCGATTTGGAGCTGAATATGGTAGGAACAGGGGCTGTGGACGGAAACGATGGTAAAATCCATGATGAGTCAACAAACCTTACTTCGGCAAAGGATATCATAAACTCTATAATGGCAAGGGTCTCAAAGAAATAGAGATTTTAGAAAAAATGTAAAAAAACGCAAAAAAATACAAAAAAAGTTTGACAGATACGAATTCCTATTTTATAGTGAATTTAGTTAATTAAGGGGCTGTCCAAAAAGTTCTGTCATTCTGAAATTAATCGACTGTAATAGTGCACTCAGTCGTATTCGGAATGATAATACTTTTTGGACAGCCCTATTTTTTTTTCGTTCTGGAGGTAGACTATGAACGCACTCAACTCTCAGAACAAAAAGTTAAATATTAATTTAAGAAAGTCTTACGCTAAGTTTTTTTCAGTTTTTATGGTTTGTTGTTTTTGTTTTGCTTCTTGTGCATGGCAGCAGGATGAGGAAATGTCTGCTAATGATGAGTACAGGGCTGCAAGATATTTGGAGTTGATTGAGAAAGTTAATTCTGGTAGAACTTATGATACAGCATTTGTCGGAGATTCTCTTACAAACATGGGGGATTTTGAGAATGTTTTTGCCGACAAAAACTGCATTAATTTGGGAATTGCAGGCGATACAATAAGAGATTGCCGTTCAAGACTTCATTTGTTGCAGCAAAGCGGAGCAAAGAAGGTTTTTCTCTTGATAGGAATAAATTCATTTATTGTGGATCATGATAACTTTAATATAGTTCTGAATTCGTATGAGGAGCTGATAAAGGAAATACAGGAAGCATGTCCTGATATTGAGATACATCTTGAAAGTTTGCTTCCTGTTTCTGTATGGCATGATTCTTATATAAATCCTGCAGAAATGGCAGTTTTTAATGCTAATATGAAGCAAATTGCAGAAAAGTATGGTGCTGAATATATAGACATCCATACTTTCTATGACGTAGACGGTTATATGGACAGAAGTTTGACCACTGACGGCGTACATTTGACCGCTGCTGGATATCAAGACTGGTATGATACTGTTGCTGACTATTTGTGATTAGCCTGTGTATAAGTGGCAGGGGCAAGGGGGGATCTCTCCCTTGCCTCTGTTTTTTATCTTTCGTGTGTGAGTATTAGTTTTTCCATCCAAATCATGCTGTACCAGCGGTTGAATTTTCTGCCACAGTCCGTGAATGTTCCCACCTTTGTAAAGCCTAGGTGCTCGTGGAATTTTTCGCTGTTCCAGTCCAAGTACTCGTCGGCTTCTTTTGTAGGAATAGCGATACAAGCGTAAAGATTCGTGATTCCGCGACTTTTCAGCTCTTGTTCGAGGGCTGTGTAGAGCTTTTTGCCTATGCCACATTTATGTGCGCTGGAATCTACATAAATAGAAAGCTCCACAGACCATTGATATGCGGCTCTGTCCTTAAAAACTCCTGCGTAGGCGTATCCCAGAATCTTGCCGTCTTTTTCAGCACACAGATATGGGTACTTTTTTGTAATTCTACTGATACGCTCGCTGAATTCCTGCGTACTTGGAACATCGTATTCAAAAGTGATAGCAGTGTTTTTGACGTAGTAAGAGTAAATCTCTGCGAGCTGTGCCGCATCCTGCAACGTTACTGGGCGGATTTTTATTGGGCTGTCGTTTGCGAGAGGCTTTTTCTCGCTTGTTTTTGGCTGCCCTGTTTTTTTGAGCATCGCGAGTGAAAACAGCATTAGAATTGGGAATATCACGGCAAAAAGGATTGCCAGCAAAAGATTTTCTCCGAGTGCATTAGCAACAAGCCCTACGTAGGTTGGACCTGCAGAGCAACCTACATCGCCACCAAGAGCGAGCAGGGCGAACATCGCTGTTCCTCCTGTGGGCATGGCTGCCGCGGCAAGCGAGAAGGTCCCTGGCCACAGAATGCCTACCGAGAAGCCGCAGATACCACATCCTAAAAGGCTCAGCGCTGGTAACGGTGCAAGCGAGATAATCAAGTACGAGCAAAAGCACAGGACGGTTGTGAGGGCAAGACATTTTTTTAGGTTAAGCCGTGGAGCAAATTTACCAAAAAGCGCGCGGGATGTTCCCATGCAAGCGGCAAAGAAAAGAGGTCCTGCAAGGTCTCCAACAGCCTTTGAAACTCCAAGCCCCATCTCGGCAAGCGTAGAAGCCCACTGGCTTACGGCTTGCTCGCATGCTCCTGAGCAAATCATGGCAAGCAAAAGAATCCAGAAAAGCTTGCTTGCAAGGAGTTTTTTCAATGGCATTGGGGCAGCTCCGTCAGCAACGACGGGCGCGATAGGAACCCTTGTAAAGAGAAGCCCGTTCAGCAACGGAATCAAAGCCCATGCGACGGCAAGGATACGCCAGTTCTGGATTCCAAAAAAAGCGAAAAAAGCTGTTGAAACAAGCACCACGCCAACGTGTCCCCAGCAATAGAATGAGTGCAAGAGACTCATTGCCGCCTGCTTGTTGTCTGTTGGGCAAGATTCCATGACAGGACTTACGAGCACTTCAAGAAGCCCCCCGCCGACAGCGTAAAGGAAAACTGAAATAACTATACCTAAGTATGCATTTGCGAAAATTTCTGGCAGGAAAGAAAGCCCTGCAAGCCCTAGCACGGAGAATACGTGTGCAAGAACCATAGAAAGCCTGTAGCCTATTTTATCTACGAATTTCACGCTTATTAAGTCTACTAGAAGCTGGATTGCAAAATTCATTGTTACGAGAAACGTGATTTTTGAAAGCTCCATTCCATAGGATTTGTGAAAGGTCAGAAATAGCAGCGGAACAAAATTGTTGACGATTGCTTGTACTATATAGCCTGTAAAGCAGGCGACCATTGTTTTTTTGAAATCATCTCGCATAATTTTCTGAGTGTAGCATAAAAAAGAAAAAAAGATTAGACTTTCCCATAAAATTCCTTTTGGGACAAGATAAAATGAAAGAATTTTTAAAACGAAACCAGCTTAAACTTGCAATAATTTTAGTGATTTTAATAATAAAATTCCGTCAATGTAATCTTAAGCAGTTTGTCTTGATGCTTGTGCTTGCAGCGGCAATTGTTGGAATAGCTCTTGGAGTCAAGGTCTTAATCGAGAAAATTACAAAAAAACGAAAACAAGAGCCGCTTGCAATTGAAGAGAATATAAAACAGGAGTGTTAGGACGAAGTCGAGTTTCAGAAATCAACTCCCAGCGGGAACCCAAATGAGCATGGCAACGAATGTGCTCAATCCCGAAAAAAGGCTCGCTTGAAGCTATGCTGCGAATACCGCGCTTCGCCCTACGGCACGCCATACGCACTTGCTACGCCGTATGTGCAGAATTTTTTTCGGGCTTGGAACCCCGCTTCCGTTGATTACTGAGCTTCAAATTAAAACTCGACATTCTCCATTAAATTAAATCTTGAACTTGCCTATTGCATCAGATACGTTTGAGATACTCTGGCTGTTGTCCTTACTTTTGTGGTTGATTGACTGCATATTATTGTTTATATCATTTACACCAGCCGTCATCTCGTTCATGCCGCTGTTAATTTCTGTTGTCAAATCCGCAAGTTTTGACATTTTTGAAAGAACCAGCTTGCTGCCCTCATTCATATTTGCAGCTTCATTCTTGACCTGAATTGTTTTGTCATTAATTTTGCTCATCGCGTCAAGAATCTGCTGGCTTCCCGCGCTTTGCTCTTCCATCGCGTTCTTTATGATTGCTTCCTGCTTGCTTACGGCTTCTGTGTTCATAAAGATTGTGCCGAACTGTTCCTGAATCTTTTCCGCACTATCATTGATTGTCGCGATAAGATTGTTGAGTTTTGTGAGAACGTCAGAAATATGCTTACCCTGCACGCTGGAATCTTCCGCAAGCTTACGGATTTCATCAGCGACGACAGCGAAGCCTTTTCCTGTCTCGCCCGCATGAGCCGCCTCGATTGCCGCGTTCATAGCGAGCAGGTTTGTTTGGTCTGCGATGTTCTGAATAATAGCACTCGCATCAAGAAGACCTTTCGAGTCGTCTGAAATTCGGCGGGTAAGCTCAACTGTCTGTGCGATGAGAGTTTTGCCCTCTTCTGCTGATGAAGCCAAATCTTCAACAGACTTTGAGTTTGTCTCAAGAATTCCTGTGACGGAGCGTATGTTTGCTACCAATTCCTCGATGGCACTTGAAGACTGCGATACGCTGTTTGACTGGTCGTCAATGTCAGAGTTAAGGTGCGCAATTCTTTCAACGATATTTCTCATTGTGGAAGAGGTTTCATCGACACTTGTGGACTGATTGTTCATCATATCCTTCATATTCTCGATGTTTGATGAAATCTCGATTGTTGCGCCAGCGGTCTCGTTTACGTTTCCTGCCAAATCACGCCCTATCTGCTCCATTTTGTCGGACTCGGCTTTTACGGCTGATAGAGAGTCACCGATTTTCTGCATAACGTTGTTGAAGTGAACTGATAGCTCGCCGATTTCATCTGATGAGAGTTTCGGCAACCTTTGTGTCAAATCGCCGTCGCCGTCTGAAATGTTCTTTAGAATTTCAGTAATTTTTACGAGCGGACTTGCTATCTTCCTTCCAAATACGTGTGATACTAATACTGACACGCAGCTTGCGACTATGAGAAGCACGATTAGAACTCTGATAATTGCCTTGTTGCTGGCTTTTAGCTCGCTGTGAGGAACTACTAGGACATAATTGAGCGGAAGAATCCCATTGTTCGATGGCATTGTCTTTACCCTGTATTTTTGCCATAAATCATCGTGTCAAATGTTTTCTCCTCCCCATGTGAAAAGGAACTTAGCCCTTTCATGCCAAGTTCGGTGATATTTTTGAACAGGTTGCCTGGATTTATTGTATCGACGAGAATTGAGCCGTTATGGTCGCAGAGTATTATTGAAGTTTTTCCGAACTCGTTTCCAGAAATAGAGCTGAACAATCCCAAAAGATTTGACAAGTCCGCGTCAGCCGTTACTACGCCTTTTAAGCGACCGTCAGGATACGAGACCGTGCGTGAGGCTACGATTACTGTATCTCCTGCAGAAGTTGTGTAGGCATCAGAAAAGTGCACCTTGCCCTGACTGCTGACTGCATCTTTGAACCAAGAGCGGGTTCGGCTGTCGTAGCCGTTTGAGCGGGCTACCGCAGGGTAGCGGGTAAAAGCTCCCGTTGACTGCAAGGAAAAGCTTACTCCGAGCAAGTCCGGCTTGTCCTCGACAAAAGCTTTTGCAAGCTTGTAGACGCTTGCCTCGTATTCTGAGTTTTCAAGCGGTGTCATAGGAATCTTTCCGCTTTCATCCTTTAAATTTACATAGGATTTTATGTCGTCATTATTCTCTCGTATAAGGTCTATATCCGCAAACAAAGATACTGATGTTTCGATGCTGGTAAAATGATTTTTCATCGTTACATCCATCAATGTAAGTGTCTGGTTAAGTTTTTCGTAGAACTGCTTTATGTTCAGGTCAGCGACTCTTTTGTAAATCAACGCGCCGAGCGACAGCATAAAAATCAAGATAAGTGCCGTTATGCCAATTGTCAAAGTCTTTACTATTGAATTGTGTTTTTTCATAATATTATGCTATCATTAGAATTTGTTTTTAACAATTTTTTTCTTTTGTTTTTACTCAATGTGCTAGGTTGAGTGTCGAGTTTTGATAGGAATCTCAGAAACGAAGTTTCAGAAAGCAACGGAAGCGGGATTGAGCACATTCGTTGTCGTGCTCATTTGGGTTCCCGCTGGGAGTTGCTTTCTGCGTATTTT
>CADCRJ010000227.1 GCA_902803735.1 uncultured Spirochaetaceae bacterium | reverse complement strand
TGATACCATGTGCCAGTAAATGCTTCCAAGTCCTTCGTATGCATAGAATGTGCCAGAGCGACCTGTAAACGAGTGATGGTTGAACGTTCTTTCGTACAAAGCCATTAATTTTTCTATAATGCCTGCAGAAGGTGCGTTTTTGCCCATTGTCTCAATGTATTCGTGCATAAGCCTTGCGTTCTGGAATTTTGCGTTGAAATGCCATACACCTGAAATATCCTTTGTAAGCAAGTCCGATGCAGGGTTCTTCTCGATATAATCGAGAACTTCTGGCTCTGTCTCGATTTTTACGATGTTTTTCTGCGTAAAAGTCGGAAGCTCTTTGTTCGGATACAAAAGATAGCTCTTCTGTCGTGGTTCGTACAAATTGCTTGTGCTGAGTGCCTTAGAAACTGCAAGTGCTTCTTCTGGAGACAGAAGTCCGCTGGAAAGAACCGCAACCTGACCTTCAAGCATTAGCGCAAGATTGTTAATCTCCATGCCGTCGCTGGTCAGCTGCAATGTGTTGTATGTATGGTACAGACCGTCCTCGCGCTTGTTTTTCTGTATAGAAAGAGATGTGAGACGCTCTGTGTTTTTGAGGAATTCTGCGATGTCTTTGCTTGAGACTGTCTCTGTTTTGTTGCCGTAGCCATTTGCGTAAAGCTCGTTACGCTCTGTCTCAAATGCTGCCTGTGCTTTGTCAACAAAGGCTTTTCGTTTGCGGCTGTCGGACAGAACAGAATCCTCTGCATTCTTGAATATTTCAGAAAGCTCCTTCATGCACTGTGCCACAGACGCAGAAAGTTCAAATTTAGACTCTGATTCAATGGCAAAGATTTTAATGAGGAACTTGAGCATTCTTTCAAGGTAACAGAGTGTTACGACTGAGAGACCCCAGCCAGCAAGTGCGTTGTTCGCATCATTCCATTCTGGTCTCTGTGTGTTCATCCAAATACCGCCACCAGGAACGATGTTAGCGGCTTTTTCGATTATAATCTGGAGAATCTTTGTCGTGAGATTTACAAGAACCGGGTTTCCGTCTGCACCGCAAACGAGCTTTTTGTCAGTTCCATGTTCGTTGCTCTGCTTTATGAGCGAGTTGCTCAAATCTCGGTCAAAGAGGATTGTATCACGCGGATTTTTGAGAATTTCTGAGTAAGCTTTGATTCTGTAAGGAACGTTTGCACTGCAGAATACAGGTTCTTTCAAGAAATCAAGCAACGCTGGCTGTTTGTAATTGTCAAGGAGCTCCAGAAGCTTCTGCAAGTAGATTACCTGATGGTCGCCCCAGTAACCGTACTGTGCCCAGAGATTATCAGGCTCTGGCTCTTCCCAGTCGATTCCAGCTCTTGTGATTCTGTACGGATTGTATCCGTCGATAGTCATTGCGTTTACGAATGTAGATACGGCACTTTCAATGTACTCTGGGTAAGAGTAGAGAAGGGCTTCCCAGTTCTGGAAAATATCTCGCCAGTTTCCTTCGTAATTGAGGATGAGGTTTCCTTTGCTGTCAACGAGACGGATGTCAAACTTGTTCCAAGGGCGGCTTGGGTCGCCGTGTCTGCGGCTGAATACAATTGGCAAGTAGCCGAGGAAAAGTCTTTCAAGCTGCGGATTTGAGGCATTTTTTATGCATTCTGCAACCTGTTGTCTTGGAATCGATGTTTTTGTTGCGAGTGCTCCAAGTGCTTTTTCTGCAGCTCCTTCCAAGGCAATGTTCCTTGTGCGGACAAATGCAAGAAAATCCTCGCCGTTGATTTTTCCGCCGTCAGCAAAGAATCCGCCTCGCATACTGTTGAACATTACGTTTACCTGATGGTGAACGCAGTTCATGCTCGCTGCGGTTTTCTGGATTCCGTCTGCTTCGTAGAGGTATATCATCATCTGGCATTCTGTGTCGCCAATATCTTTCTTGAGCTTTGTCAAGGCTTCATTTCTGTTGCCTATTTCGCTTTTAAGCGTTGCAAGGGTACTGTTGTCTTTGTCAACGTCAAAAACCTGATACCATGTCTCGTCTGAGTATGGAGCGATTTCTGTGCTCCTTGCAATGAAGCAGGCTCCTCTCTCGCCCTTTGTTATTGGGCTGTGGTTTAGCTTTGTTATGTCTCCGTTTACTTCAAAAAATTCCTTTGGGGCCGTTGGGTCTATAATAATCTGGTCATCTGTCGTGAACCAGCTGACGTTTGTCAGAAGTGCTTCGTTTGGCTCTGCTTTATCAGAAACTACAGAAGACAGGCTGAACAGGGCGATGTTCGCATTTGTGTCAACGTCTGTCTGCTTGTATGCGTCAAGAAGAACGCTGCTTGCGTTCTGTAGTGCGGAACTTGCATAAGACGGCAGAATATTCTGGCATCCGTCAAGTATTGAGATTTTCTGCTCTTTGCTGGAGAGGTTTTCAATGTGAGCCATGCGGACAAGGCCGTAACGGCTGCCTGAGGTCCAGCCGTAGCGGAACGAGAGTGCGAGCTTGTGGTTTATTTCCTCAAACCAGACCTTTGTTCCTGATGTGTTTTTGTATATGTTTCTTTCTATTGATTCGTCTTTTATGTAGCGGCGTGCGGAATTGCATTTGCGAGGTTCAAAAGGCTCCCAGAACACAGTCCCGGCGTCTGTATGTACTGCAATCGCTGTATAAGCACCAGTTACTGATTTCATGTCAGAAACTTTGTCGCAAGTGTAATATGGGAACAAGGCATGCTCCGCGTTGCGTCTACCAGCAGTGATTCCTCCCTGTGCCCAGCAGAAGTTCCACACGTCTGAGGCACTGGTAATGGTCATAAAAAAGTCTTCCATGCAGTCGTAGTTGTGGATTTTGTAAAATTGCTCACCATCTAAGTTTATAAATTCGCCTTTTGTTGGTGTAGAATTCATCATTTCCTCCATGAAGTCGTTGTAATTAGAACTTATTTTCAACGGTCAGTTTAAACGATTGCCGTTTTAAGCTCGTCTAATAGTATAATCCAGAATTTAAAAAAGTTGATACAACAAAAGTTCTTAAAATGTCAAAATACTCATATTTTCAGTTGAATTGAACCAAAAAAGTTCTTGAATTTGCTTTTTTTCAAACTATTTTTGTACATTTGACCTAAAAAAGCATGATACACTTTTTCAAGAAGAAAATTTAACTTCAAATGGAGGATTTATGAAACTTTCATTAAATTTTAAGCAATCAGCAGTTCTTGCTGCTTGTGCTATGTCTTTGCTTTTCTGCGGGGCAAATGCTTTTGCTGCTAAAAAATCAGCAGATGAGGGTAATGCATTGGTTTCTAAAATGAAAATCGGTTGGAACCTTGGAAACACATTGGATGCTTGGGCTGACGGACAGAATAACGGTCTTGATTCAGAGACATGCTGGGGACAGCCAAAAACGACTGCCGAGATGTTTCAGGGGCTTGCAAAATCTGGAATTGGCTCAGTTCGTATTCCTATCACTTGGCACAACCACTTGATAGACAACAACTATACTATTGATCCTGCTTGGATGGCTCGCACAAAAGAAGTTGTTGACATGGCTCTTAATGCTGGTCTTTACGTTATAATCAACGTGCACCATGATACAGCTCCAAGTGCTAACGTTAAGTATGGACAGGGATATTATCCTGTTGAGTCTGCTAAGACTGAGTCCCTCAAATTCCTGAACCGAGTTTGGGAGCAGATTGCCGCTGCTTACAAAAACTACGACGAGCGAGTTGTTTTTGAGCTTTTGAACGAGCCTCGCCTTGTCGGACATGAGCGTGAATGGTGGTATGATGATGCTGTTGCTGATTGTGGCAAAGCTAACAAAATCATCGTTGAGTATGAGCAGGCTTGTCTTGATAAAATCAGAAAGTCTGGTGGAAATAACAAGGATCGCTTTATCCTTGTTCCTGCATACGTAGCACAGCCTTGGGCAGCAATGAAGGATACGTTCGCACTTCCAAAAGACAAAGCAAAAGGCAGGATCATGCTTTCTGTACATATGTATGACCCATGGTCATTTGCCGGCGACCCCGCAGGAGAGGCGGAATTCACACAGGCTGCAAAAGATGGTTTGCTCAATGCCTTTGGTGCTCTTTATGATAACTTTGTAAAAAAAGGCGTTCCTGTCGTAATTACAGAGTGCGGTGCAACAAACAAGAACAATCTTTCTGCACGTGAGGCTTGGTTCAAGTTCTACTTTGAGAATGCAAAGAAAAAGGGAATTACTGCTGTTTTGTGGGATAATGGTGTTTACGAAGTTACAAAAGACGGAGACTTTGGCGAGCACTTTGGTTTCTATAACAGAACTGAGCAGAAATGGTATTT
>CADCRJ010000226.1 GCA_902803735.1 uncultured Spirochaetaceae bacterium | reverse complement strand
ACTCATAAGGTGCTTGAAGGCGTTATGTCTCGACGTGAAGAGATTTTGAGCCAGACAGAGCAGCAGATAGTAGAGCTTGTGCTTCTTATGACACGCAAAGTTGTCAAGATTATTTCTGAGAATCAGAAAAGCGTTGTTATGGCGAACGTTCTTCAGGCTTTGAAAAAAGTTCGAGGCCGCGGTGAAGTTACATTGCGCGTGAACCTGGCTGATGTAAAGCTTACAACCGAGCATATACAGGACTTCATAAAGCAGGTTGAAAATGTGAAAGGCATCACTGTGCTTGAGGATTCAACCGTTGACAAGGGTGGCTGTGTCGTTGAGACTGACTTTGGCGCTATTGACGCACGAATATCCAGCCAGCTTGCTGAGCTTGAGTCAAAGGTTCTTGAGATTAGTCCTGTAAAGACTGTCTCTAAGCCCGATTTGGCCGCAGAATCTTCTAATTAGGCGAAAAAGTCCCTGCCTTAAAAGTTGGGGCGTTCAATTTTAAGCATGATAAAATGAGCCGTTGGGGAACGGTTCATTTTGTTTTTCAAAGCATTCCGTTCAGCTTTTGCTGGATGCGATTTAAAAATTCCATTTTGGGGGTGGCTAATGGAATCTTTTTTCAATAAATATCTTAATGCGGTTAGTCATACCGAGACAATCTTATATACAGGAACTGTTATAGCTGTAAAAGGCTTGCTTATAGAAAGCCGTGGTCCAAGTTCAATGGTGGGGGAGATTTGTACTATAAAGATTCCTCGCCGTGAAAAGACCATAATGGCGGAGGTCATGGGGCTTGACGGCGGTATCGTCAAGCTTATGGCTTACGGTGACACCAGCGGAATTGAGGTCGGTGCGGAAGTTGTTGCGAGCGGTCATGTTCTTCAGGTTCCTGTAGGAAAAAAATTGCTTGGACGCGTTATTGATGCTGCTGGTAATCCTTATGACAATAAAGGGCCGCTTGAGGTAAATGAGTATTATCCTGTTCTTGCGTCGCCTCCGAATCCTATGACTCGTAAGCCTATAAACCGCCGTATTGTGACTGGAGTTCGTGCGATTGATTCCATGCTTACTTGCGGAAAAGGTCAGCGTCTTGGTATTTTTGCTGGTTCTGGCGTTGGAAAGTCTACTTTACTTTCTATGATTGCACGTAATACAAATGCCGACATCAATGTAATCGGCTTGATTGGTGAGCGTGGTCGCGAGGTCATGGACTTTATCAACCGCGACTTGGGCGAGGAGGGCATGAAGCGTTCTATTGTCGTTGTTGCTACTAGTGATACTCCTTCAATCTGCCGTCTTAGGGCTGCCTACGTTACGACTGCTATTGCCGAGTATTTTAGGGATCAGGGAAAAGATGTCATGCTTATGATGGATAACATGACCCGATTCGCCCATGCTCAGCGAGAGATTGGTTTGTCTACGGGAGAGCCTCCTGCGCAGCGAGGCTATCCTCCTAGCGTTTTTGATATGATTCCGAAGCTTTTGGAGCGTACTGGTACAAACGACAAAGGCTCAATCACGGCTTTTTATGCGGTTCTTGTTGATGGCGACGATATGGACGAGCCTATTACTGATAAAGTGCGAGGAACCCTTGACGGTCATATTGTTTTGACTCGTACTTTGGCACAGCAAAAGCACTATCCAGCGATTGATGTGCTAAAAAGTATAAGCCGTTTGTCCAGACGAGTATCAGGCTCTGTTACGCTTTCAGCCGTTGCAAAAATCGCAAAGCTTGTAGCCCTTTACGAGGACAACCGTGAGATGATTATGGCTGGTGTGTACCAGTCTGGCAACAGCCCTGAGGTTGACGAGGCTATAGCAAAGCACTCGGCTATCGAAGCTTTCCTTACGCAGGAAGAAGACGAGCATTGTACGATAGATGATACTCTTGCAAAATTGTCAGAGCTGTCTGGAATAGAGATTCCTGAGGATGAGTATGTTGAGAATCCTGCTGAGTCAAGAAAAACTGTAGCCCAGCTTGTAAAGGAGCATAAAAAAGAAAGTGTTGTTGATGCAAATTCTTCGGCTTCAAAGTCTGAGATGAATGATAAGCTTTCTGCAGTAGGTCATGCATTATGAAAAAATTTTCTTTTTCAATGCAAAAAATCCTTGATGTCCGCGAGTTCACTAAAAAACAGGCTGAAGCCGAGCTAGGCAAGGCCGTTGCTGCTGAGAGAAAAATTCAGGACACCCTTGATTTGATTGCACAGCAAAAAGCTTCTCTGATAGCAGAGGCGGATAATATGCATGATTTGCAGAGCCTTTATGACGTAAACCAGTATTTTAAGTTGCTTGATCAGCGCAGGGACAATCTTTTGCCAGAGCTTGCAAAAGCAAAAGTTGTGTCTGAAGAAAAGCGGGACGTAATGCGAGAAGCAATGAAAAAAGTAAAGGTTCTTGAAAATCTAAAAGATTCGCGATACAAAGCATGGAAAAAAGAAGCTCTAAAAGAAGATGAGACAGTTATTGATGACATTGTTACTTCCCGTTTTGGAGGATCTTACGTTTGATTGCTGTCAGATGTGCGGTTAGGATTTAAAAACTAAAATTGTTATTAATTCTATTGTTCTTTTTTTATTTTTTTGATATATTTTTTAGTACTGATTAGCATCCCTCTAACAGTCATTTGAAAGCTATGTCATGTCTGCGCGGCTGCGGCATTGATATAGTGAAAATTTTAAGGAGCATAATTAATTATGGCTACTAGAAGAAGTCCTCGTTTTAAGGAATGTAGAAGACTAGGTGTAAACTTTTGTGGACACCCAAAGGCATTGGACAGAGCAGGAGCACCAGCATTTAAGAAAACAAAGAAGACGTCTGATTACGGTCTGCACTTGATTGAGAAGCAGAAAGTTAAGGCGTACTACAACATTCTTGAACGCCAGCTTCGTCGTTATTTTGAACTTGCATCAAAGTCAAAAGAAATGACTGGTGTTGCACTTTTGGTTGCACTTGAAACACGCCTTGACAACCTTGTATATCGTCTTGGTTTTGCAACTTCAATCCGCATGGCTCGCCAGATGGTAAGCCACAAGCACATTCTTGTTGATGGAAAATCTGTAAATATTCCTTCTTTTGCAGTAAAAGTTGGACAGACAATTTCCTTGACAGAAGCAGCTCGCAAGAGTGAGCAGTTCAAGAAAGCTTTCCTTTCTGACAACAAAGCTAAAATTGAGTATCTTGAGCGTGATGAAGAGAACTTCTCTGGTAAACTTGCTCGTTTGCCACAGCGTTCTGAGATTCCTGTTCAGATCAACGACCAGATGGTAGTTGAGTACTACTCAAAATAGTCTGTTTTATGGGCACCTTCAAAAACGAAAGTTTTTTGGGTGCCTTTATTATTTTAGGACATTTTTTAATTCTCTTGTCGTTTCTTTAAAAAACTCTAATTTTTTGGAGTTTTTTTTATTTCCTATCTGTACATAAAAATAATAAAAGTTTAATATAGTGTTATATGGAATCTGTTGAAGTGAATGTTGAAAGTGCACTCAAACGGTTGGAGCGAAGATTCAGTCTTGATGAACTTGACGATTGGACTACTTCAAATGGTCTTGCGAAATCTATAGTTTTGTTTACCGAAAAAGTGTTGGAAGGAACTAGTGTCCATTTGTTTTTTCATGAGGCAAATTTGCACGAGTACAGGGAAATAGACAGGGAAGGGCTTGCTAGTGTCGGCGATGATACGCTTTTTGCAGGATGCCTTTCTATGATAACTGAGCCAATTCCTCTTGGACAGTTTTTTAGTGATTTTCACATTGATGATCCCTTGCTGAGTCAGCTTTTTTCAGCCGTATATCATGCTCATACCCTTGTGCCTGTCCTTCACAGAGGCGAGATGCTGGCTTTTTTGCTTTTATGTGATAAATACACTTCAATTGGCGAGAGAATAACGCCTTCTTGCATGGTTTTGAACACTTCTACAGGGCTTATAGAAAAATCCGTGAAGTCTTTCTTGAACGAGCTTACCGAGCGAATACACGTGAATCTGTATGCGGCAACTATTGCGGACAGACGTCTTAGGCAACTTCTTTGCATGACCGAATATCCTCAGTCGTTGCGAAAATATAAGTTTATAAAAGATTTGTACAGCAACATTTTGAATGATATTGAGTCGGAGATTGCTTTTGACAAGGGCGTTTGCTATGCCTATGAACCAGCGTTGCAGACACTTGTGCCTTTTGCTTACAAAGGCTTTGATAAAGAGCCTGTTCAGTTGCAGGTTGGAGCTGGTATTTCTGGACAGGTTTTTGATATGCAGAAAGCTGTTTTTGTGCCAGAACGAATATCACATCCGTCATATTCGCTTATGTCAGAGGAACCATTTATAGACGGTTCATTTATAAGCGTTCCAATTATTACAAATAAAGAGAACTTTGGCGTTATAACATTGGTTCGTAACTTGGACTCCGTACAGCCTTTTGGCGTTGAGCATCGTTATATGCTGGAAATAGTTGCTGCCTTTACTGCGAATGAGATTGTAAACAGGAGCCTGTATTCAAGGCTTGAAAAAAGTAATTTTAATGTCGTTGAGTCTCTTACTCGCGCACTGGAAGCAAAAGATTCTTATACAGAGGGGCATTCAGCCCGTGTTACTCGCTATGCAGAGGGAATTGCCCGTCAGCTTGATTATCCGCCTGCAAAAATCCACGAGTTGCGTTATGGTGCTATGCTCCATGATATTGGAAAAATCGGTATTACAGATACAATTATAAATAAAACTGCAAGACTTACAGATTTTGAATATGAAATTATAAAAAATCATACGGAAATAGGTTATAATATAGTAAGCAATAATCCTTTCTTTTCTCAAATTCGTAATTTTATCCGTTATCACCATGAACGATTGGATGGTTCTGGATATTATGGACTAAAAACAGAGAGCATTCCAGAGGAAGCTATGATTATCAGTGCGGCAGATATTTTTGATGCCTTGACATCTGCTAGACCATACCGAAAAGCTTTGCCGT
>CADCRJ010000225.1 GCA_902803735.1 uncultured Spirochaetaceae bacterium | reverse complement strand
TCAGAAAATGCAGAACTACAAGATAAAAATCAGGCTCTAAAAGATAATATAAATAAATCAAAAGAAAAAATTTCTGCTTTAAGTATGGCAAAAGGTGAGGCCGAAAGAATAGGAAAAGCTATGGAATATTTACAGAGACTTCTTCTTTATACCCGTACAAGGCATGATTATGAGCAGACAATCATAACTCCAAGTTCCGAGCAACAGGATATTCTTGATAAAGTCAATTTGGATACTGATTATTTAGTTCGCGGTTCTGCTGGAACTGGTAAATCTCTTGTTTTGTTAAAGACGCTTGAAAAGGCAATAAACGAGAAAAAAATCCAAAGCGACAATTTCAGATTGCTGGCTTATACTAAGACTCTCTCAAAATACAATGGTTATATTACATCTCTTTTGGATGTCAACATTCAACAGAAGACTATTAGCACTGTAGATTCAATGCTAAAAACTTTGCTTGACCGTGTTTTTCCTAATCACAGCATCCGCTACCAACTTAAAGATCTTCCAGAGTCATTTTTTATTGGAAAAAACTTTTCGAGAGAAGAGATTTTTAATGAAGCGGATAAATTTATCTGGATAAATCTTGTTTCGAAAGAAGATTATCTTTATGAACATATTCCCAGAACTGGTATGAAAATTCCGCGTCAAAATTCCTGGCGCAGTTTGATGTGGGAGGATTTTGAAAATACAGAAAAACAGATTGAAACTTCCCAGATATGGCCAAAAAATTTTGCTGTAAAAAAATTGTGTGAATTCATCGATCAAAATCCTGAAGCTGCAGAAGCAAAGGGGCTTTTTACAGATTTCTGTTTCGTAGATGAAGTTCAGGATTTATCACCTGCAATTATATCTCTTATTAAGAAAACAACTCGAAAGTCTGTTTTTATGGCTGGGGATGCTGATCAATCTATCTATTTAAAAGGTTTGAAGTCTTCAGAAGTTAATATTTCAAGGGGTACATCTTTCAGACTTAAAAAGAATTTTAGAAATTCAGTACAAATCCATGATATGGCAGAAAAGTTTAGAAATAAAATTCCTGGCAGAGACAAAGAAGCTTATCCTACTGCTGACAATCCTGGTCTGAATGTAAATTTTAATGAAAAAGAGAACTTAGGAGATGCATATTCTGAAATACTAAACGATTTAAGAATTCATAGAAGTCTAAATACTGCTCCTGAAAATATTTGCATTCTTTGTCCTTTTAAAAAACAAATTGAAGTTTTAGCAAAGAAAATTAATGAAGAACTGAGAATGAAAACTGTCTTTGTAGATGAAAACATTGATTTTGCGACTTCAGAAGGTATAAAGCTGAGCACCATACATTCAAGTAAAGGTCTTGAATTTCCTGTTGTAATACTCTTACTTCCAACAGGAAATGTGTTGTACGGTGAAAATGGGCTCAATGAGATTGCAATAAACGAGCAAGAACACAATCTTTTGTATGTAGCTATTACAAGGGCAATGGAAATATTGAATATTTATCTTGTAAAATCCAATAAACAATCTCCTGCAATACAGGCTTTGAAAGAGTGTTTCTAGAAAAATCGTTATTCTAATCGTCCCCAAAAGCGAAAAATCAGCTCCATCTTCCGCACAAAAATCCACATGGAAGATGGAGCCAATTCTACGCCACCTCTTTAAGCTCTTCTTTAAGGACAATCTCCGCCTGTTTGTACTTGTTGAAAGCCCACTGCTTTGTTTTGTTGTACATAGCTCCAATTTCGGCGAAGCTGTATTCCTTTTGTGTTTTACCAAGACCGTGTTTTAGAATCACAATTTCGCGATTTATCTGCGGAAGATTACCGAGTACTTCCCAGACTTTTTGTTTTGTAAGTGAATGCAAAGCTTCATCTTCTGGTGAAAAAATCCTGTCATCGCTTATGTGAGAAATGAAAGTTTCATCTTCATCAGAATCAATGCAAGCGTCAAGGCTCAGAAAAGTTGTCTTGTTTTTTACGGCAGAAGAAAGATTGTGCTTGCTCTGTCGGATTCCATAGCCGCATTCGTTGATTGCTTTTGGAATTGAGTTCAGAATATCCCATTTTGCGAAAGTAATAAATTTGATGTCCTTTTCGACGCTGAATTTTCTAAAACTGTCTTCCAATGCGAGATAACCTTCAACAACAAGCTCATCGAGTTCAAGCCCCTTGTTCTGGTATTTTTTTGCGATTGTTGCAACATATCGGATATTCGAGCGAAAGCGAGTATCCTTCGCCTTTTTGTTTCCTTTTTTTGCAAGTTTGATGATTTTCTTTTCTTCTTCGCGAGAGAGTGGTGACAGGGAAGCGGCACAGATTGCGCTGATTCCTGAATTGACAGAAATTGTGTGATAATATGACATTACGTCCTCCTTTTAGCAACATTTACACCAGAAACTCTGGCGACCGCAGTGCAATAAGAGCCAAATCCCTCGCGGTCATTAAGTGTTATA
>CADCRJ010000224.1 GCA_902803735.1 uncultured Spirochaetaceae bacterium | reverse complement strand
TCAATCTGAACATTTTCGCTTAAATGCTGAATTTTTGTTGAACCGATATAGACCTTTGTTGAAATGTTGTAGTTTGCTTCAAGCGTTACCGCGAGCTTTTTTACAATTTCTTCAAAGCTTTCATTCAGGTTTAGGTGAGTGGTTCCAATCATATAGCGCACTTCGTTAAAAGCCTGCTGGGCGTAAAATTTTGATTTTGAAAGGTCTTCTTTTTCAAGATAGAGCTTTAAGGCGGCAAGATCCTGGGCAACTCCGTCGTGAAGGTTGCGGCTGATTTTAGACTGTTCCTCGTTCATCACCTTGAGCCGCTGAAAATCAATTTTGTTTTTAAAATATTTTTCTGCAATCAAATAGACTGCAATGACAATCAGAATCAGCGAGCAGTAGAGAAGGGAATCGTAACCAAAGTTAAGGCGGCTTTCTGTCTGGTGCATGTGATTCTGGAAAGTGATGATTGGTTCAATCGTGTTTTTGTTTTCGCCCAGAAGGGTAAGGATTTGAGAAAGTTCTGCCTTAAGTTCGGAATCAAAATAGGTGAAAGGCTCGTAATCATACTCCAGTTTTTGAATCAGATTCTGATGATTAAAAATGCCGCTGTTTTCTTCCAGTTGAATCTTAAGCATCTGGGAATTCAGATTGGCAATCTTTTTATTTGTGTAAGTTTTGCAGCCGATGGAAAATCCAAAGTTCAGGACGGCAATATAAATGAAAATAAACTCAATTTTAAAGAGGGCCTTTATTTTAAATCCAGAGTCAGCAGCTTGCTTTTTATCCATGTCTGTCAGTATACAACAAATCGCAATTTTATCTTTGGGAAATTTTCCTAAAAATTTGCCATTTTTATTAGGAAGTTTTCTCAAAGGAATTTTGAAGGGATGCGGTAGAATGTTGAAAATAAATTGAGGAGTTTTATTATGGAAAATATCAATGTGAGAATTCCTACTATGGATTACATATTTAACCATCAGTTTATGATTTTAAACGCTGTGGAAAATCCAAAGGATTTTAATTCTTTAGAGTTAGATAAATATAAGGAAAAGTATGGAGTTTATATTCACTATCAGAATGACAAAATTCTTTACGTTGGACAAACTACAGCAGAATCTGCTTATGGAAATTTTAGAGGACGTCTGAAAAGAGAATTTATAAAAAGTTATTCGCATAATTCTGAGTTATTTAACAACCTTTTACAAATAGGGACGGTAAAAACCGTACTTATTGATTATGAAGAAATCAATAATGAAAAAATAGTTACAGTAACAGACCTACATATAACAGATAGACAAAAAAGCTTAATTTTAGAGCAATGTCTAATCGCAGCGTATAACCCGGAATTTAATAAGGCAAAATAAGGAGGACAAATAAAATGCCGGAAACAAGAGAAAAGGAATATGTTGGAAATATAGTAATGTGTCCACACTGTGGAGCCCAATTAAAGAGTATGAGCGCATTCTGCCCTGAGTGTGGTGAAGAACTTAGAAATGTTAAAGTCAGTGAAAATTTAAAAAAACTTCAAGAAGGACTTGTAAAATACAAAGGACAAGACGCTTGGAATTTTGTTGCAACTTTTCCAATTCCAAATGAAAGAGAAGAGCTTGGAAACTTTTTGACTACTATAGCATCAATATTGGTAACAGACCTGGAAAACGGTGCAGATATAGATAAAATATCCGCCTTTACAAGTAAATTTGAAGAAATTAAAAATAAAATGCAAGTTATATTACCTTCGTCAGATTTATTATTAGTACAGGCAAAAAATTGGGAAGTAAAAATTACAGAAAAACGAAAGTCGTATGACAGTGTAGTAAAAAATATAAAACGAAAACATCCTGTTGCTTTTATTTTGAGTGCATTAGTGGCTATCATTTTAATTATTGTTTTTGTTTTATTTGGAGTAAGTAAAGTTAATGAAAGAACTAAAAGGATTAAAGCAACAGAATATGCTGAAAAAATTAATTCAATTGGAACTATAAAAATTCCTCAGGAAAATATAATTTTAGATGGCGTTTCTGATTATTTGATTCCTATAAGTGATGCTGAAATAAAATTTAATGCTGAAGTTAAAGAACTAGGATTGTACGGTTATAGAAAAACTTTTTCAGAAAAATTAAAAGGTGAATTAACTTATGTAACATCAGTACCAAGTATGTCTATAAGATTTGATATAAAGTGTAAAAAATCTATAAAAAAGGCATTAGAAGAAAAACGTAAAGCAGTAATTTTTAATAATGGCCTAAAATCTGGTTCATATAGAATTTGTAATACAAAATATTATTTAGAGTATGATTTAGGAAATGAAAAATTTTACAACTTTGACGAAACGCTTCCTACCGAAGAAAATAAAACAAAAAAAATCTCAATTATGATGAACAAATCTTCATTGGGCTCAACTAATTATAATGGAGAAGATTTTCTAAATTTAATTGAAACTCTTAATAAGGAAAAAATATTAAATCTTAAAGTTTCAATTTTTGAGGATATTGAGTTGCCAGATTCGAATGGAGATTATGGTAAGTTAGGCGACACGTACGGCAGCACGTACTTAGACATTTATTTGGAAAAATAATAGGAGAATTAACAAATGGGACTTTTTGGTAATAAAGAAAAACATAACGAAGGCGGATTGATGGATGTAATCCGCTGTGATGAAAAAGAATATTTAATCTGGAAATGGCGTCCGGCTGGAGAAGATGTAAATACAACAAAAAAAGAAAATGCAATCCGATATGGCTCAAGCCTGAGGGTAAAAGACGGCGAAGTCGCAGTTTTTGTTTATCCTGGAGAAAATGGAAATCAGGATTTTATAGAAGGACCATTTGATCAGACAATAAAAACCGGAAACTTTCCTGTTCTTGCAGGTATTGTAGGTGCGGCTTTTGGCGGTTCAAGTCCTTTTCAGGCTGAAATCTATTTTATAAATCTTGCCGGTCTGATTCAGACAAGATTTGCAGTTCCTTTTTTTGACGTTGCAGATCCCCGTTTCCTGGATTATTCAGTTCCCGTAGCTGTTCGCGGTGATATTCGTTTTAAAATTACAGACTACAAAGAATTCATCAAACAGCGACGCCTGATACAATTTGACTTGGATGATTTTAAATCTCAGATACAATCAGCTGTAACAAAATATGTAAAAAGTGTAGTAGCAAATATTCCTTCAGAGAAAGGTATCCCAGTAATTCAGCTTGAGCGTAAGCTTACAGAAATTAACGATGTAGTTGAAGAATCTCTGAAAAAACGTTTACAGAATGAGTTTGGTGTAACTGTAAGTTCAGTAGATATAGAAGATATCGATATTGATAAAACTTCTGATGGTTACAATCAGCTTAAAGCCGTTACTCAGGATGTAACGACACAGACAATACAGCGGCAGACAAATGCAAACCTTACCAACATGGAAGAAACCTTACGCATTCAGCGTGAGGGTATGGCTCAGGCTCAAAGACTTCAGAATGAAAGCGCAAATCTTTCTGCGTTCCAGCTTGAAAAACAGGCAGAGGTCGGCGTTGAAGGTGCAAAGGCATTCGGACAAATGGGCGCAAATGGTGCCGGAAATCTTAATCTTGGCGGCGGGCTTGGAATGAATCCTGCGGGCATGATGGCCGGAATGGCGATGGGAAGTGCAATCGGACAGAACATGGCTGGTATGGTTGGTGGCATGATGAATGGAATGAATCAGCAGGTGCCGCCACAGGCTAATAATGTACCG